>JBOGXS010000056.1:0-5509 GCA_050693815.1 Thermoleophilaceae bacterium
GCGTGGCCGCTGCGTTTCGACGGAGGCGGCACTCTCCGATTCGGCGCCGTCGCCGACGAGCGCCCCTCGCGGGCGCGTCATCTGTCGCCGGCCGAGCGCACGAACGTGCACAACAGCTCGGATATCCGCTTCGGGTCACCGAGCCAGACGGCGTGACCCGCTGGAACCACCTGGAGTTGCGCGTGAGGGATGAGGCTCGCGACGGCTTGTCCCACGTCGACCGTTCCCACCGGATCGTTGTCACCCCAGATCAGTAGCGTGGGGACGGTCAGTTGCTGCAGCTCGCCCGGCTGCACGCGGAACGAGCGTCGGAACCCGAACGGGGTAAGGATTGCGCGGAGCTCGGCGCGATCGGTGGCCGAGGCGATCGGATCGTGGCCGGCGGCGACGATCGCGTCGATCAGGTCCGGATGGCGAGCGGCAGCCTCGCGGAACCGCTCGCGCGACACGTCAACGGGGTCGCTCAACCCGTAGTGCCGCCGTCGGGACTGTCGCCCTCCAGGACAAAGCGAGAGAGATGTGGAGTTACGCGAACCGTCGGCGGGCCCGCGCTGATCCTTCGTCTGATTCGCTCTCGATGCGCGCTCCGCGGCGGACGATGATCCGGGGCTGGCGCAGCCAAGTCATCCCGAGCGGCCACAGCGCGACGACGAACAAGGCGTTGGCGGTGACCGCGATCGCCTCGCTGTCGGGGATGTTGGCGACCGGGAAGAGCAGGCTGGCCGCGACGAGGAGGGGCCCCGACGGCGTTGGAGATACGCGGGCGCGCCACAGCGCGAGCCCAAGCGCGGCGAAGCTCAGGGGAAAGATCGCTCCGGGGACGAAGAGCGCGAGCGTGGCTGCCGCGCTGTCGGCGTCCTCCAGGCCGGTCCCTCCGGGCAACGCGGCGTGGATGCTGTCGATCCCGAATCCGACCCCGGCCCCACACCCGAGGACCGCGAACGCCAGGAGCGGCGCCGAGGCGCGGGGCAACGCCTGCTCGACCGCCCGGGCGATGCCGATCGCCACGACGGTCATCGCAACGAACGCGTAGACGAGCAGCGCACCGCCGAGCTCGTCCTCGTTGAGGCCGCCGCCGGCCGCGAAAGCGATGGAGCTTCCGAGCAAGAGAACCGGGCCGAAGATCATGGCTACGGCGAACAGCCGCACCTGTGCGAGTCCTACTCGCTCCTCCATTTAGTTTCCTCCTTCTCTCCCCGCGGGGAGCACTAGTTGCTTGAACTGCCTTCCAGTCACTTGTATCGCATTCAACTGATAACGTCAACCGAATGGCGAGGGTGGAAACCGAATCACGGCGCGCCCGCCAGGCCGCGCAGACGCGCCGCGACATCCTCAACGCGGCCCGCAGGCTGTTCGCGGAGAAGGGCTACGCCGCGACCTCGGTCGCCGAGATCGCGGCCGCCGCCGGCGCATCGGTGCAGACCATCTACGACAGCGTCGGGAGCAAGGCGGAGCTCGTCTCCGGGCTAAACGACCTGATCGACGAGGAGGGCGGGGTTGCTCCGCTGGCGGGCCGGATCCCGAGCGAGACCGACCCGCGCGCGCTCCTGGACATCGCGGTCTCGATCACCCACAACATCTGCAAGCGCTGCGGCGACATCATCGGCGCGGTGTACGGCGCCGCGAACGTCGAGCCGGCGCTCGCAGTGGTGCGCGACGAATCCCGGCGCCGGCATCGGGAGGGTATCGCCTGGCTCACGGGCAGGCTTGCGGAGCTCGGCGCAGTGCGCCGCGATCTGGAACGGGAGCGGGCAGCGGACATGATCGCCGCGCTGACCGACCCGCAGGTCGTGCGGACCTTCGTCGTCGATTACGGCTGGGACTGGGACGACTGGCACGGCTGGACGGTCGACACGCTCGCCCAGCTCGTCCTGCCCGACGTGTCCCGCACCAGTCGGCCTTAAGGCTCGGCAACCTCCGGCGAGCGCAGAGCCTCTCGCTCTGCCGCGCGAGCGAGCGTCTCGCCAGGGGGCGACGCGCTGTCGCCTCGGACGAGGAGCGGGCATACGGCGAATGCTGGCGCTCACGCCCGCTTCGCTGGGCACAGCGGAACTCTCAGCCGGATGCTGCCCGCCCGGGGCGGAAGGCGCGGTGTGGACGCGGTGCCCGGGAACGGATGAGACGCTGCAATAAGCACTCGCGACGTGCCGGCTATCGCCGTTCGAGGCCGCGTCGTTGATGTCGACGCGAGGCGAGCGGCCGTTAGCCGCGCCCGGTGTGCTGGCTCCATCATCGCTCAGTCGCTCGCAGCTCCTTGCGGAGGTCCAGCGCTGGGCCGAGGTCGCCGACGATCAGGTGTCCGTAGGTCTCCAGCGTGAACGCGGGTGAGTGGTGGCCCATCCAGCGCTGCAAGCGCAGCGGGCTCATGCCGGACTCGATCAGCATCGAGGCGCAGGTGTGGCGCAGCGTGTGGAACCCGACCCCCGATAGGCCCGCACGCTCCGCGGCGGGGACGAGCACGCGGCGACGCAGGCTCCCCTGATCAGACACGCCGCCGGCGCGGCCGGGGGACACGAACTCGTCGTCTGCAGCGCCCTCGGGCCGGCGAGCGCGCAGCAGGGCGCCAGCTCGACCGTCAGCGGGATCAGCCGCGCGCCGTGACGGGACTTCGGCGCAACGACGGCGCCCTTGACGATCGCGCGGCGCACATGCAGATGCGGCGTCGGACCGTCGAGGATGAGATCGCTCCAGCGCAGACCGACCGCCTCGGAGATCCGCAGCCCGGTCGCGGCGAGCACCTCGAACAACGAGCGCCACTTCACCGGCACCTTCTCGAGCAGCCGCACAAGTTCCGCCCGCGTTAGGTAGCGCCGCTCGCGCATCGACCACGCGCGACCCGCGCAGCGGCGCGGCAGCACGACCTGCTCAGCGGGGTTGGCGTCGAGAAGGCCCTCTGCGACGGCGGCATCCAACGCCGGGCGCAGCGGCGTGAGCGCGTTCGAGATCGAGCGGTCGCACAGCCGGCCATCGCGACCGGGCTGCATGGTCAGCCAATCGACAAAGTGCTGCACGGCGACGCGGTCCAGGTCGCGGACGCGCATCTCACGGTCGAAGTACGTCAGCGCGTAGTTGACGAGCAACCGACGGTACTCGCGGCGCGTGCTAGAGCGCACGCTGTCGTGGCCGCTGCCGGCATCGCGTCAAGCCACGAGAGACTGAGCTCGTGCAAGGTGGGGCCACGCCGCCGCGCCCGCGCCTCGCCTGTCGCGCTGCATCTTGATCGCACGGGCCTCGTCCAGCGTACCGGCGGTCTGCTTGCGCTGCCGGCCCTCGACGCGGTGGACCACGACGAACTTCGACCCACGCCGGTAGACGCCCGGTACGTCGGTCGGCTCGAGTGGCAACACCATCAGCGTTGACTCTGTTGCCACCGCTGTTGCCACCTCTGGGCGTTCGCCAACCGCCGAGAATCCCCTACCACAGCGGAATCAGAGAGCGCGCCCGACAGGATTCGAACCTGTGGCCTTCGGTTCCGTAGACCGACGCTCTATCCAGCTGAGCTACGGGCGCTCGGCTCTGAGAGGGTAGCGGCCGCGGCGCGGTCCATCCGGTAGGTGCGAACGGAGAGGGAGGGATTCGAACCCTCGATGGAGGTTTCCCCCCATACTCGCTTAGCAGGCGAGTGCCTTCAGCCACTCGGCCACCTCTCCGCGAGGGCCTCGATGGTAGCCGGGCAGGGCCGATCGGCAGAATGCCGTAAGGCGTGCCGGACGTCAGCATCACCGAGTTCACCGATCCCGGCTGTCCCTGGGCCTACAGCGCCGAGCCCTTCCGGCGCCGGCTCAGCTGGCTCTATGGCGACGCCCTTCGCTGGGAGGTGCGCGTGGTGGTGCTGGCGGAGTCGCCGGACGAGTACGAGGAACGGGGCTTCGGCACGCGGGAGCAGGCCGAGGCCTTCAAGCGCATCTCCCACGAGCACGGCATGCCGATCGACACGCGGGAGCGCCCGCGCATGGCCGCGACCATGCCGGCATGCCGCGCGATCGTGGCAGCCCGGCGACGGGCGCCCGACCGCACGCGGCTCCTCCTGCGGCGGCTGCGGGTGCTCCACTTCGCCGGTCGCCTGCTCGACGAGACCGGCACGATCCATCGCGCCGCCCGCGACGCCGACATCGACGCCTCACAGCTCGATCGCTGGATGGCGGAGCCCGATACCGAGCGGGAGCTGCGTGAGGACATGGAGCTCGCTCGCCGCCCGCTCGCCGCCGCCCGCGTGCTCGACCACAAGCTGGCCAACTGGTCGGGAGGGCGTCGCTACACGTGCCCGAGCTACGAGATCGTCCGCCTCGAGGACGGCGTTCGGATCGCCGTGCCGGGGTTCCAGCCCTTCGGCGTGTACGACGTCATCACGGCCAACCTCGTCCCTGGCCTCGACCGGCGCGAGCCACCGGGCTCGGTCGAGCAGGTGCTGTCGTGGTCCGGCACGCCGCTCGCCACCCAGGAGGTGGCCGTCGTCGCCGACATCGGTCGCGACGACGCCCGCGAGCAGCTCGGCCGGGTGGCCGCCGAGGAGCACGTCGGCTTCGACGGCTTCTGGAGGCTCGACGGCGCCGCGCCGACCGGCTACGCCAAGACGCCCTCGAGGCGCAGCAGGAACTCCTTGCGCTCGACGCCGCCCGTGTAGCCGCCAAGGGCGCCGCCCGTGCGTAGCACCCGGTGGCAGGGCACCACCACCGGCAGCGGATTCGCCCCCAGCGCGTTCCCCGCCGCCCGCACCGCGCGCGGGCTGCCCGCCCGCTCGGCCACCGAGGCGTAGGTGCTCGTGTGCCCGAACGCGATCCGCGCCGTGGCCCTCAGCACGCGACTGGTAAAGCCGTGCGTGAGCGCCCAGTCGAGCGGCAGGTCGAAGTCGGTGCGCCGACCCTCGAAGTACTCGTCGAGCTCGCGCCGGACGTCGTCCAGGCGCGCCGGCGCCTCGAGGATGCGCGGGGAGAGCTTGCGGGACAGCTCCTCGAGCACATCGGCGTCCGGGGCGAACTTCTTGTAGGCGAGGCGGACCAGCCCGCGTCGCGTGGCGGCCACGACCATGGGGCCGAGCGGCGAGTCGATCGTCGCATAGGCCACGTCGAGCAGGTCCTCGTCGGCGGCGCGCTCCGCGAGCCGCCGGTCGAGCTCGGGCGGGGTGCTCTCGGGCAGCGCCGCGGCGCTGCCGCGCAGGGCGGCCTCCAGGTCCATGCCGTTCGGGTTGGGGGTCTCGTTCATCGGCTCCATCCTTCTCTCAGGTTCCTCAGGCCCTCGAAGACGTTGCGCCGGGCCGCGTCCTCTGAGGACTCGAGCAGCGCCGCCAGCTCGCCGTAGGGCATGCCCAGCACGGTGCGGCAGAAGACCGCCGTCCGCTGCTTGGCCGGGAGCTGCCGCACGGCGGCCCACAGCTCGGGCTCGCCGTCGCGGGCAACGGCCGGGGCGGCGGTCCGCTCCGGCACCGACTCGACCGGGACCGGCCGCCGGGCGCGAGCCCGGTGCAGGTCGATCGCCTTGTTCTGCGCGATGCGCAGCAGCCAGGCGCGAA
>JBOGXS010000057.1:0-6965 GCA_050693815.1 Thermoleophilaceae bacterium
CGCCGCAAGCGGCGGGTCGTGCCGGCGCGCCATCGCCCCGGCCGCTCGCAGCCCGGCGCTGACGGCGGCGCCAGAGTAGGCGTGCTGGCCGTCGCGTTCCTCCCACAGGTCGACGCTCCTGAGCGGCAGGCCGGTGGCGGGGTCGAGGGAGCCGCAGAGGAAGTCGGCGGCGCGGCGTGCCGCGGGCCACAGCTCGCGGTCGAGCTCGGCATCCCGCAGCTGCCGCCACGCGGCCTCGAACGCGAAGACCGCCACCCCCGTCTCGTCGATCTGGTGCAGCCCCCAGGAGGGGGCCAGCGACCCCGCCGTCCAGTGGCGGTGAAGCCACAGCCCTTCGGCCGCCTGTGTCCGGGTGAGCCACCGCAGCGCGGCGGCCGCGGGGCCAGAGCGGCCGGCCGCGAGCAGCGCAAGCGCGACGAACGCGATGTCCCGCGCCCACACGAACCCGTAGCCGCCGCTGTCGCGGAACTCGGGGTCGAACTCCGGCGCGGCGATGATCGCGCCGGTGCTGCGGTCGGAGAGGAGGTCGATCGTGAGCAGGGAGCGGCGATAGAGCGCCTCGAGCCCCGGGACGTGCTCCTGGACGGGGAGGGCATCGGCCAGGACCGCGGCGTCGCGCCGCGCGCGCGCCGCGCGCGCATCGTCAAAGCCCGTGACCAGGGCGCGCTCGGCGAGTGCCAGCGCCTCGTCCGGGCTGGCGCCGAATGCGCACGCGACGACGTGCTCGCGCGCGGGCCGCCCCGCCACGACCCCGTCGACGGCCCCGAACTCGATCGCCCGCGCGGGCACTCGCTCCCGCAGTGCGTGAAGCGCCGACCGGCCGGGATCGCCGTCGGCGCGCCCGCAGGCCAGCACGGCGGCGGGCAGCACGCACAGCGCGAATGCCCGCTGCCGGCGGTGGAACACGAGCGCCCGGCGCGCGGCGTCGACGTAGACGCCGCCGTACCGGTCCGACTCGTCGAGCTCCGGGCGGCAGTAGACAGCGATCGCGAACGGGTCGCGGCTGCCGACGACACGTCGCAGCAGCACCGGCTCGTCGGGCAGCACGACATCGGTCACCTCGAGCTCGAAGCCTCGCGCTCGCGCGCACGCGCGCGTCGTCAGCACCATCGCGCCATCGTCGTAGCGCTGAGCGTGGGTGAACGCCGCTCCGTCGAGCCACATGACGTCCCCGTCCCCGTCGCCGACCGCCCCCAGCCGGAGCACGCCGAGGTGCTGCCCCCAATCGACGTGGGGCCAGAACATCCGCTCGACGCGGCCGCTCGCCGACACCGTCGCGAGCAGGGACCCGTTCCCCAGGATCGCCGCCGGCATGCTCGCCGGCGGCGCGGCCGGGGACCGCCCGGCCGCCGGCGCCTCCACGGTCAACCTTTCACCCCGCCGCGCGTGAGCCCCGCGACCAGGTAGCGCTGCGCGAGCAGGAACACCAGCACGGCCGGGATCGTGACGAGCACGGCGCCCGCGGACAGCAGCTCGTAGTGGATCTCGGTCTGGCTTACGTAGGTGCGCAGCCCGAGCGGAAGGGTGTAGCTGTCGTTGTCCACGAGCAGCACGTTCGCGAACAGCACCTCGTTCCATGCCGTGATGAACGCGTAGAAGGCCGTCACCGCGATGCCGGGCACGCTGAGCGGGACGACAATTCGCCAGAAGGTGCCGAACGGGGTCAGGCCGTCGACGCGCCCGGCCTCCTCGATCGAGATCGGGATCGTGTCGAAGTAGCCCTTCAGCATCCACACGCAGAAGGGCACCGCGACCGTGGCGTAGGCGAGCACGAGCGCCAGCTTCGAGTTGAGCAGGTCGAGCTTGACCATGATGGTGAAGATCGGCACGACGAGGATCGCGCCGGGGAACATCTGGGTGATCAGGAACGAGGTCAGCGCGGGCCGGTAACCGGGGAACCGGTAGCGGGAGAACGCGTAGGCGGCCGTCGCCGCCAGGAACAGCGAGGCGACGGTCGTGAACAACGCGATGACGGTTGAGTTCACGAGCCATCCCAGGAACTCCGCGTCGTTGCCGGTCAGGACGCGGTCGTAGTTCTCGAGCGTCCAGTCCGGTGGAATGGGCTGGAGCTCGGGGCTGTTGATGTCCTCCTCGTGCTTGAAGGAGCTCAGCCCGAGCCAGACGACCGGCAGCAGCGCGATGGCCACCGCGCCGACCAGCATCGCGTGAAGGCCCAGAGAGGCGCGTCGGCTGCGCCCGCCCAGGCGGCGGGGAGCGACCGTGCCTACGCCCATGTCTCCTCCCCGAGCCGCGTGACGACGCGGCGATAGAAGCCGCCGAAGACGAGCAGCAGCGACAGGATGATCACCCCGTAAGCGGAGGCGACGCCGTAGAGGCGGGACTCGAAACCGAACTCGTAGGCGAAGGTCACCAGGATGTCAGTCGATCCGGCCGGCCCTCCGCCCGTCATCAAGAAGATGATGTTGAACGCGTTGAACGTCCAGATCACCCCGAGCAGGACGACGGTGGCCGCGATCGGCCTGAGCCCGGGCAGCGTGATGTCCCAGAAGCGACGAAGAGGGCCGGCGCCGTCCACGCTAGCCGCGTCGAGCAGGTTGCGATCGATGGACTGCAGGCCGCCGAGCAGCGCGACCATGAAGAACGGGACCGCGAGCCAGACGTTCGTCGCGATCACGGCGACCTTCGCCCAGGAAGGGTCGCCGAGCCACGCCGGCCCGTCTAACCCAATGCCGCGGAGCGCCTGGTCGAAAAAGCCGTACGGGGTGTTGAACAAGAAGCGCCAGGTGAACGCGGTGATGAACGTCGGCACCGCCCAGGGGACCAGCAGCAGCACCCGGTAGGCCCCGCGGAACCGCAGCGTGCGGTTGAGGGCGACGGCGAGCCCGAGCCCGATCGTGAACTGGAGCAGTACGTTGACGAACGTCCAGATCGCCGTGAATCCGAGCACTCGGCGGAAGTCCCGGCTCGTGAAGATGTCGGCGTAGTTCTCGAGGCCGATGTACTCGTAGCGCGCCGGCACGTGGACGTTGCCGATCGTGAAGCGGTCCGCGTCCGTGAGCGAGATCCGGACGCCGTCCACGATCGGGTACAGAACCAGCACCCCCATCACGAGCATCACCGGCGCGAGCATCGCGTAGACGAACCACCAGCGGTGCCACGCGCGGCGGAGCACCTCGAGGGAGGGACCGCGCGACCCCCCCGCCCGGAGGGAGGAAGGCGGGGGGGGTGCGCGAGTCCGCCCAGGCACCGAGGACACGGTGGCGGAGGTTAGGTCGCCGTGCCTGGCTTGGAGCGCTTCATCACGAGCCGACCTCGTAGTCCGGCAGGAGCTTCTTCGTCCAGGCCTCCGCCAGCGCCTGCATCGCGTCCGGCACGTCGGCCCTTCCGGTGAGCGCCCGCTGGAGCTGCGTGGCGAAGTCACCGGCCGGCGCGATGAGCTGACCGCCCTCCGGGATCACTGGCCGGCTGACAGCGAGCTTCTGCTGCTCCCCGAAGGCGCTCAGGATGCGATTGTCCTTCACCGGCGGAAGCTCGTAGGCGAGCTTCCGCGTTGGCAGCAGGTTGTTCCTCTCCGCGAAGAGCGCCTGGTTGTCAGCCGAGTTCAGCTCGGATATGAACTGGTAGGCCGCGTCCACGTTCTCGGCGTCGGCCGAGATCGTGTAGTTCCAGCCCCCGCTGAAGGTGCCCTGGCCGCCCGGGCCCTTCGGGAAGGTCGCTATGCCGAGGTTGGCGGGGTCCTTGAACGCCTCGCCCGCGAGTATGCCCGCCGTGGCGAACGGGCCGGTGACGATCATGGCCACCCTGCCGGAGTTGAAGGCGGTCCCCATGTTGACGAGCTCGTTCGCGAAGTCGTCGTTCGGGAAGGCGCAGTCGCTGTTGAAGAGGTCCGTGTAGGCCTGTACGCCCTGCACGGCCGGCTCGTCGTCGATCGTCACCTCCTCGGCCTCCGTGTCGACCATGTCGCCGCCGTAGGCATAGATCCAGGGAAGCGTGAAGCCCGGCAGGGACGCGAGGAGGAAGATGCCCTTGCCGTCTCCGAGCTTCTCGCAGACCGCGTTCAGCTCCTCGATCGTGGTCGGGGGCTCGACGCCCGCCTGCCGGAAGATGCGCTTGTTGTAGAGCAGCGCCAGAGAGTCCGTGACCTGCGGGATGCCGTAGACCCTGTCCTCGTAGACGTTGTAGCCGAACGGAACCTCGAGGTACTCGTCCCGGTCGGTCACCCTGTCAGTGATGTCCGCCAGGAAGCCCTGAGCGGCGAACTCCGGGGTCCACGCTACCTCAGCCCGGAACACGTCCGGGCCCTTGCCGGCGCCCGCCGCCGTCGTGAACCGCTGCTGGGCCTGGGCGAACGGCACCGTCACGAGCTTTATGTCGAAGTTCGGGTTGGCCTTCTCGAACCTGTCGACGAGCGCCTCGAGGGTCGGCGTCTCCTCCTCGTTCATCGTGTGCCAGACCGTGAGCGAGACCGGGCCGGTTACCTTCGTGTCACCAGAGGCCTCGTCACTGTCGTCCCCTCCACAACCGGCAAGCGCTACCGCGGCCACCCCCGCCGTTACCAGTAGCCCGAGCCAGCGCCGCCATGCCTTCGTCATCGAAGTCCCTCCTCCGGCCTCATGGCTGTGAGCCCTTGAAACGATGTTCCATGCTGTTGAAACATATTGCGAACAGCCGGGGACCGTAGACGCTCGGCACCTGGTTGTCAAATCTCGAGTACGCCATGGGGTAGAATGATCCGCATCGCAAGCAGCGCCACCCGAAGATGAAACCGCGTTACACGAGCATGCCGTGGCTGGCCTGAGAGACGTCGCCCAGCGGGCGGGCGTCAGCGTCGCGACGGCGTCGCGGGTCGCAAGCGGGGCCGATGGTGTTCGGCCCGAGACGCGCGCGCGCGTGGAGCGGGCCATGCGCGAGTTGCTCTACGTGTCGCCGTCACGCCGGCCGGCGACAGGGATGATCGGGCTGCTCATTCCCGAGCTCACAAACCCGATCTTTCCGGCGCTGGCGCAGGCGATGGAGACGCGCGCCGCGGCGGCCGGGTTGGCCTCGATCCTCTGCAACACAGCGGGCTCGGCTGACCGGGAAGGCGAGTACGTGCACATGCTGCTCAAGCGCGAGGTGGACGGCATGATCTTCATCTCCTGCGAGATGACCGACCTGCGCGGCCATCATGGGCACTACGCACGGCTGTTGGAGGAGGGAGCACGGCTGGTCTTCGTGAACGGCGCGATCGACGCCCTCGGCGTCCCCTCGGTCGGTGTGGACGCACGGGAGGCGGGCGTGCTCGCCACCCGGCACCTGATCGAGCTGGGCCACCAGCGGATCGGCCTCGTCGCGGGTCCGCCTCACTTCATGCCCACGCGGGAGCAGGCTGCCGGGCACCGTTCCGCGCTCCAGGCCGCCGGCTTGGCGCCGGATGAGCTCGTAAGCCATGACCACGAGTTCAGCCTTGACGGCGGCGCTCGCGGCATCGCAAGGCTGCTCGATGCCGATGGACCGAGCCCGACGGGCGTGATCTGCTCCAACGACCTGATGGCGGTGGGGGTGCTCCACGAGCTCGCGACCCGCGGGCTGCAGGTGCCCGCGGACATGTCGGTGGTGGGCTTTGACGGAATCGAGCTGGCCTCCTGGACACACCCCCCGCTGACGACGATGGAGCAGCCGATCGAAGACATCGCTTCCACCGCGGTGGAGGCGCTTCGGACGCTGATCGACCAGCCCCGTCGCGGCCTGCCCCGCTCTTCGTTTCGGGCGCGCCTCAGGGTCGGCGACTCGACGGCACCGCCGGGTTAGCTCAACCGCGCCCTGTTGCGTGCGTCGGTGAGGGCAGCGCGTCGTGAGTCGCAGGGTCGAAGAAGTAGAGGGCGGCGGGATCGACGGTCAGCGTCAGTCGCGCCCCGGCGCGTGCACGTGTACGGCGGTCGAGGCGGGCGTTGAACAGCGTGGTCTCGTCCTCGGCGAGCAGCGCCGCCTCGTTCCGGTCGTCAATGGCGTCGCCGAGCGCGGCGGCCTCGATCCGCGGCGCGTCGACCGGAAAGATCACGTGTGTGTCGGCGCCAACGTCCTCGTGGACGGCCGCGGTGACCTCGATTCGCGGCAGTTCGGGGTCTGAGAACTCAGCGTCCTCCAAGTCCTCCGGCCTGATGCCGACGATCACTCGCCGGCCGTCGCGCGCGGGCGCCCAGCCGTCGCCGATGGGGATCCGGAAGTCCGCGAACTCGACCGTTCCAGCACCCACGGTCGCCTCCACCAGGTTCATCGCGGGCGAGCCGAGGAACGCCGCCACGAACAGGTTGGCAGGCTGGCGGTAGAGCGCGTGCGGACGTCCGACCTGCTCGAGCCGGCCGGCACGCAGGACGGCGACACGTTGGCCGAGCGTCATCGCCTCGACCTGGTCGTGGGTCACATAGATCGTCGTGACGCCGATCCGCTCGTGCAGGCGGGCGAGCTCGGCGCGCATCCCCACGCGCAGCTTGGCGTCGAGGTTCGACAGCGGCTCGTCCATCAGGAATGCCGCGGGCTCGCGCACGATCGCCCGGCCCATCGCGACGCGTTGCCGCTGGCCCCCGGAGAGCGCCGCGGGCCGCCGATCGAGCAGCTCGACCAGGCCGAGCATCCGCGTCACCTTGTCGACGCGCCGGTCGATCTCCTCGCGGGGTGCCTTGCGAACCTTGAGCCCGTAGCCGAGGTTCTTGCGCACGGTCATGTGCGGGTAGAGCGCGTAGTCCTGGAACACCATCGCGACGTCGCGCCGCCGCGGCGGCACGGCGGTGACGTCCTCGCCTCCGATCGAGATCGAGCCCTCGGTCACCTCCTCGAGCCCCGCGACCATCCGCATCAGCGTCGTCTTGCCGCAGCCGGACGGGCCGACGAGCACCATGAACTCGCCGCTCCCGATCGTCAGGGTCACGTCATCCACCGCGCGCGTCTTCCCCAGGTACACCTTCGACACGCCGTTCAGCTCAATATCGGACACAGCTCTCCCCTCAGCCGGTTGAAACAGGCCC
>JBOGXS010000058.1:0-5958 GCA_050693815.1 Thermoleophilaceae bacterium
GCTCGAGGCCGGCGTCCAGCCCGGCGCGCAGGCGGCGCATGAAGCCGATCGCGGCCTGCGTGCCCACGCTCTCGCTCACGCAGCCGCCCTGCCACGCCGCCGCACCCAGTCCTCCACGGCAGCGGCGGTCGAGAAGCGTGGCCGGTAGCCGAGCTCCCCTTCGAGGTGGCGGATGTCGACCGCCCGGCCGTAGCGCAGCAGGCGCTGGAAGTCGTCCGAGTACGCGCCCAGGCCGAGGCGGCGGGCCGCGCCGGTGGCCGGTCCGAACAGCGGTGCGGCGATCGGGAGCGGCGGCCGGCCCGCCATCCGGATCATGCGGCCGAGGCCGATCGTCCCGCTCCCGGCCACGTTTACGGCGCCGCGGACGGGGTTCGCGATCGCGGCCAGGAGCGCTTCGAGCGCATCGTCCTCGTGCACCAGCTGGATGCGCGGGTCGAAGCCCAGGTACGTGGGGCAGGCGGTCTGCGAGAGGTAGCGGCCGATCTGGGTGTCGAGCGAGGGACCGATCGCCGGCTGGTAGCGCAGCATCGTGCAGGTCACGTGCGGCCGGCGCCGCGAGAAGGTCTCGAAGTAGTTCTCGATCTCGTCTACGTCGCGCTGGAAGCGGGTTCGGAGCGGGAAGAGGCGGGTCATGTCCTCGCCGAAGAACTGCGGGGCATGCGGCTCGGCGCCGTAGATGCCGGCTGACCCCCGGATCACGATCGCCCGGACCGAGGTCGCTCGCTCGCATGCGCCGAGCAGGTGGAGCGAGCCGATCACGTTGATGTCGTGCATCGCACGCGACGACATCCCCGCGCTCGGCTGGCGGACGATCTTGTTGTGGACCACGACGTCCGGAGCCGCGCGCTCGATCAGCCGGCCTATGTCCGGGTCGCGGATGTCCGCGTCGAGGATCTCGGTGCGCGCGAGCTCGACCTTCGGCCGGCGGTTGTCGAGTCCGATCACGGCCTCGATCTGCGAGTCGCGCTCGAGCCGGGCGGCGAGGAGTCCGCCGAGGTAGCTCCCGACCCCGGTGATGAGGACCCGGCGGTCGGGCACTACGACGAGGTCTTGCGCCGGGCGCCCGCGGAAGAGGAGCGCTTGGCGGAGGAGCCCGACGAGCGCTTAGGCGACGAGCCGGAGCCCGATCGCTTCGCCGACGAGCCCGATCGCTTCGCGGGCAGCCGCTCCTCGATCGCGTCCAGGCGGCGGCCGAGCCGGCGCAGCTCTGCCTTCAGCTCGCGGACGTCCTCCGAGGTGGCCGGCCGGCGCTCCTCGATCGCGCGCCGGCCGCGGGCGAGGCCCGCCTCCGCCCCGCGGCGCAGCTGGTCGACGGTGCCGGCGAGGTCGTCGAGCGCACCCTGGGTCCGGTCGCGCTGGCGCTCGGCCGAGCCGAGCGTGGCCTGGACGGTGCGCTCCACCGCCTCGCGCAGCTCCGCCGGTGTGCCGGGGCGCCTGGCCATGAGGGCGCAGTGTTCCACACATGTGGGGCTGCGCCTCACAAGTAGGGTGGCCGGGGTGTCGCTCGAGCACCAGCCTCGTCCGATCCACCTGAAGCCGGCCGCGGACCTGGCCGAGCGCGTCCTCCTTCCCGGCGACCCCCACCGCGCGCTCGCCGTCGCCCAGCACCTGCTCGAGGGGCCGAGGATGTTCAACCACAGCCGCGGCCTGTGGGGCTACACCGGTATGGCGCCGGACGGCGAGCCGCTGACCGTCCAGGCCACCGGCATGGGAGGCCCGAGCGCGGCGATCGTGGTCGAGGAGCTCGTCGCGCTCGGGGCGCGCCGGCTGGTGCGCACCGGGACCTGCGGCGCGCTGGTCGGCGACCTCTCGCTCGGAGAGCTTGTGGCTGCACGCCAAGTTCTGCCCGCCGACGGCACGAGCGCCGCCCTGGGCGCCGACGGAGCGGTCCTCCCCGACCCGGCGCTGCTCGAGCGCCTTCTGGACGCCGGCGCCCGGCCCGCCACCGTGGTGAGCAGCGACCTCTTCTACGACCCGCGCGACGGCCAGGCCGCCGGCTGGATCGAGCGAGGGGCGGCGGCGGTGGAGATGGAGGCGGCGACCATCCTCCGCCTGGCCGCGCTGCGCGACGTGCGGGCGGCCTGCGTGCTGGGCGTCTCGGACGTCCCGGGCGAGGAGGGCGGCCGGCGGGCGACCCCGCAGCAGTTGGAGAAGATCGGCCTGCGGGTGGGCGAGGCGGGCTACGCCGCTGTCGCCGCTTGAGCGGGGCCGTGCCGCCCTCGTTACGACCGCAAAGAGGGGGTGCTCGTCGAGTTTCTGGCTGTTTTGGAGGGGTAACTCGACGAGCCCCCCTGGCTTGGGCGCGGAATGGGGGGCGGCGCAGCGGAAGCGAGGGTGGTGACGCGCCCGCTCAGGACTCCGTGACCGTGAGGCGCTCCTGCGCCCGCGGCACCGGCTCGTCGCTGGGCGACACCGCCTCGCGGACGCGGGCCAGGTCGCGCGCGATCTCCTCCAGGCGGGCCTCGACGGCGGCCATCCGGTCGCCGGCGGCCATCCGGTCGACGGCGGCCATCCGGTCGCCGGACGCCATCCGGTCCGCCCCCGCGCCCCTCTCGGCGGAGGCGCCCGCCGCGGCCAAGCGCTCCTCGAGGCGGTCGATCGCGTCCTCGATCCCCTCGAGCCGCTGAGAGAGGGAGCGCAGCCGGCGGGTCACCCGCTCGATGTCCGCCGCCGTGGGCAGGTTGAGCGCGCCCAGCGCGGCCTCCTGGGCCTGCACGGCCTTCTCGCGGGCCTCGAAGGCGCGGGCGACGGCGGCGTTCACGACCGGGTTGGCGATCAGCTCCTCCGCCACCCTTCCGAGCGCCTCCTCGCCCTGCCGGGACAGACGCTCGACGAAGGTCTCGTCCTGCTCGGGTTCGGCCATGGCGGCGCAGGGTATCCAAATCGAGGGGCAAGATCGGCGGGCAGACGTGCGAGATCGACGAATTCACGTGATCTAAGCCTCTAGTCGAGCCTTAGAGCGTTTGAAACCGGACCGAATTGGAACAATCGCGTCACACGGAAGGCGGGAGCGCGCGCTCGGGGATGCCGAGGCGCGGTGGAGTGAAACTGAAGGAATGGGCGGGGACGGTCGATACATGGACGTGATCGCGGTCCCGCCCACACCTGACGGATCCCCGTTGCATACCGAAAAGCCCTCAAGTAGCGTTCGTTCAGTGGCAGGCGTCCCTGATAGCCTGCGCGCGCACGCAGGGCGCTCGGCGAGGGGCCCTGAGGGAGGACCTGGAACGGCACGGATGAAGACGCGGCTCCTCACATTCCTGCTTGCGGCGAGCTTGCTCGCCGCGGCCGCGTTCACCGCCTTCAGCATCCCGGCCTCCGCCCAGACCCAGACGGTGTCGGTGCGGCTCGCCACGGGCGAGATCGTCCAGGTCCAGGTGGACGTCCCGCCGGGCTCGACGCTGGACGACATCCAGCTCCCGGGCACGCCGGTCCCCACCCCCACCACTCCCGCCCCGCCGCCGACCACACCCACCACCCCGGCTCCGCAGCCGGAGCCCGAGGAGACCACGCCGGCCCCGGCGCCGGAGCCCGGCCCGCCCAGCGCGGGCGGCGGCTCGCCCCAGGAGCAGAGCGGCAGCGGCGAGCGCGTTCGCAAGGAGCGCGAGAAGGTCCGTAAGGTCACCGGCGGGGTAAAGGCTCCAGCAGAGGATGAGGGTCGCAAGCGGCGCCGAAACCGCGACCGTGACCGCGACGGCCGCACCGAGCTGCGCAACCCGGACGGCACCCCCACGCCCTCCAACCCCGGCTTCATCGACGCGCTGCCCGGCCCCTCCACGGCCAGCGGCGTCCCCAACTTCATCATCCGGAAGTTCCGCGTGCCGCCGTTCCTGCTGCCGATCTACCAGGCGGCCGGCATCGAGTACGGGATCCGCTGGGAGATCCTGGCCGCGATCAACGAGATCGAGACCGACTACGGGCGCAACCTGAACGTCTCGAGCGCGGGCGCGCTCGGCTGGATGCAGTTCATGCCCGCCACCTGGAAGGCGTACGGCGTGGACGCCAACAAGGACGGTCGCAAGGATCCCTACAACCCCGTCGACGCGATCTTCGCCGCCGCCCGCTACCTCAAGGCCGCGAACTACGAGAACGACGTGCGGGCCGCGATCTGGGCGTACAACCACGCCGACTGGTACGTCGACTCGGTGCTGCTGCGCGCCCGCCTGATCGCCGGCGTGCCCGCCGACCTGATCGGCTCGCTGACCGGGCTGACCGAGGGCCGCTTCCCCGTCTACGCGCGCGCGAAGTACGCGGACGACATCGCCGAGCAACAGCTGATGAAGCGCGTCCAGCGCGGCGAGAACGCGGCCAACGTGGTCGAGTCCGCCGACGACCGTCGCTCCATCGACATCTTCGCGAAGCCCGGCGCGCCGGTGATCGCCGTCAACGACGGCGAGATCAAGAAGATCGGCCGCAACAAGCGGCTCGGCCGCTACGTGATCCTGCAGGACGTGTACGGCAACCGCTACACGTACGCGCAGCTCGGCAAGGTCTCGCGCGTGTACCCGGTGCCGAAGCAGGGCGCGAACGACCCAAGCCGCTCCGCCCGGGCGCTGAAGGCGAACGGCGACGATCCGAAGCCGTCGGCCCCCGCCTCGGCCGGCCGCCAGCTCGACGAGTCCGACCGCGAGCCCGAGCGCGACCGCGGCGGCGCGCGCGAGTCGCACGACGTGCCCGAGGCGAGCGTGCCCGTCAAGCGGCGCCTCTTCGCCCACCCGGACATGGAGGGCTCGCGTCAGCACGGCGGCCTCGAGCAGCTGCTCGACGCCAAGGCGCGCAAGGACGGCACCTACGAGGTCTACAAGACCTACTTCTCGCGCCCCTTCGGCCTCGATCCGAGCAAGGTCACCCTGCGCTCGCTCAAGAAGGGCTCGCGCGTGATCGGCGGCACGATCATCGGCCGCATCGGCCGCACGGTGCCGGGCACCGCGGCTCACCTCGACTTCTCGATCCGGCCGGCGGGCAAGGGCGCTCCGCGGATCGACCCGAAGCCGATCCTCGACGGCTGGAAGCTCCTCGAGGCCACCGCGATCTACCGCGCCTCGGGCAGGAACGTCCTCCACGGCGAGGACGTGCCCGGGATGTCGATCGGCCAGATCATGCTGCTCCCCAAGCCGCAGCTCGAGAAGCGCGTGCTGGCCGACGAGCGCATCGAGGTCTACGACTGCGGTCGCGACGACATCCGCTCCGGCCAGGTCGACCGCCGCGTCCTGGCCACGCTCGCCTACCTGGCCGAGTCCGGCCTGCGGCCCACGGTCACGAGCCTCAAGTGCGGGCACGGTTTCTATACGAGCTCGGGCAACGTCTCGCACCACTCGTCGGGCAACGCGGTGGACATCGCCAAGGTCAACGGCATCCCGATCCTCGGCCACCAGGACGCCGGCGGCATCACCGACCAGACGGTCAGGCGGCTGATGCAGCTGCAGGGCACGATGGCCCCGGCCCAGATCATCTCGCTGCTCGAGATCGGCGGCGCGACGTTCGCGATGGCCGACCACGCCGACCACGTCCACGTGGGCTTCCAGCCGATGTTCGGCGACAACCGCAAGCTCGGCAAGCAGGCGCTCGCCGTGCTGAAGCCGGGGCAGTGGTCCGACCTGCTCGCACGCCTGCGCGAGATCGAGAACCCGGTCGTGTCCACCAAGCCGTCGAAGTACGCGCTGCCCACGAGCAAGCGCGCCAGCGACGCCCACCTCGGGGAATAGCGAGTCCGCCGGCGCTCGGCCGAGCCGAGTGCCTGCGGCCGGCCCGGCGGCGGACTCCGCGCACGATCCCGGCGACGCCCCGTTCGGGTTCGTCCAGTTCGAGTTCGGCTTCCTGCTGGGCCCGCCCGACGGGCGCTACCTGGTGCGCGGCCGTCCGGACGGACCGCTCGAGGCGGTGCTGGTGCTGGGCACGCTGGGGGCGCCGGAGCGGCGCCTGCTGCGCGGCCGCCGTGGGCGCGCCGTGGAGGATGCG
>JBOGXS010000059.1:0-7276 GCA_050693815.1 Thermoleophilaceae bacterium
CCGTCCAGCGCTCCCAGAACGCGCCGCGCCGGGCGGCTGGAGCGGTGGAGCCGCGCCGGCGCGGGGCGGTGCGCCAGCGGCGGGCGAGCAGGCCGAGGACGAGCGAGATCCGACCGCGCGCGTAGGCGCGCCGGCCGAGCAGCCTCATGAGCACGGGCAGCAGCGTGACCGCGGCGAGGATGGAGACGGCCACGACCATGATCGCGCCCATCGCCATCGAGCGGATCGTCGTCGAGTTGACCAGGAACAGGCCGGCCAGCGAAACCATCACGGTGATGCCCGAGAAGGTGACCGCCAGGCCCGACGTGCGCAGGGCGACCCGGCGCGCCTCAGCGGGCTGGGCGCCCCGCCTGATCTCCTCGCGGTAGCGGGCCAGCACGAACAGCGAGTAGTCCACGGCCACGCCGATGCCGATCATCGACGCCACGTTGGTCACGAACACCGACATGGCGGTGGCCTGCGAGAGGAAGAAGATGCCCGCCCCCGTGAGGCCCACGCTGGCGAAGCCGAGCGCCAGCGGCAGCGACGCCGCGGCCAGCGAGCCGAACACGGCGAGCAGGATCAGCAGCACGATCGGGAAGCCGGTGATCTCGGCCGACTCGAGGTCCTCCTTGACCAGGTCCTGCATGCCGGCCCAGAGCGCCTGCTGGCCCACGAGGTAGGGCTGCACGCCGTTCACCGGCTCGGTGCCCAGCTCCTCGCGGAAGTCGACGGCGAGGTCGGCGATCTCGTCCTGGTCACCGTCCAGGGTGAGCGGCACGACGGTGATCGATGCGCTCCCCGCCTCGCGCGCGGCGCGCGCGGCGGCGCCGAGCGCCACCTCGGCGTGCGGGAGGTTCGCGGCGATCGCGTCGACGCGCTCGATCTGGCCGCGCACCTGCGCCGCCGTGGCGCCATCGCGCGCCGCCAGCACCACGGCGAGCCGCTCGCGCTGGGCACCCTCGAAGCGCTCGAGGTTGCGGTCGACCACCTCGGACTGGGAGCCCGGCACCTCGAAGCCGCCGCTCGTGAGGTGCTCGGTCTGGCGGGCGGCGAAGGGAGCGGCGCCCACCAGCAGCACGACCCAGAGGCCGAGCACGACGAAGCGGCGCCGCTCCAGGAATCTCGAGAGCTTGTCCATTTGGCCGGCTGGCCAAACGATTCCCAACTCCGGTCTATGGATGTGTGACTGCCGTCACACGGCGCCCAGCAGCCGCCGCGCCACCAGCACGCCGAGTCCGAAGGCGGCGTCCCGATCCCAGTCAGGGTCCGAGATCACCTGGATGCCGAAGCCGTCGCCGAGCGCGAACAGCATCGAGGCGACCGACTCGGGGTCGCCCTGGAGGTGCACGATCCCCTCGCGCTCCTTGGCCCTGAGCGCCTCGGCGAGGTGGGCGCGCCAGCGCCGGTAGAGCTCGGCCAGCTCCGTCCGGATGTCCCCCGAGTGGCGCGAGGCGGAGAGCATCTCGTAGATCACCGCCTGGCTGCCCGGCTTGCCCTCGATGAACTCCTCGAGGCTAGCCACGAGCGCCGACACGATCTCGTCCACGCCGTCCGCCCGCGCGATGCGCTCGTCCATCCCCTGGATGCGCACCTCGCAGTCGGCGCGCACGACCTCCACGAGCAGCTGCTCCTTGGAGCCGAAGTAGTAGTGCAGCAGGCCGCGCGAGACGCCGGCCTCGCGCGCCACGTGGTCGAACGTCGAGCCCGCCGCGCCGCGCCGGCCCACGCTCGTGCGCATGGCCTCGATGATGCGCTGCGCCTTGTCGCCCTCGAGCCGTGCGGGTGTCGCGCCTGGCCGCAAGCGCTCGGCTCGGCCGAGCGCTTGCGGATCGCTTACGGAGGCTTCCATCCCCGCCGGATCGTACTCGCCCGCCCCGCCCGATCGAGAAAGGGCGCCCCGTCGGACGCCCTTTCGCCGAAGCCGTTTGCGACCCGGCTAGCCCGTGCCGACGGGCTCGCTCTGGCTGGAGCCGGCGCTCGAGGACGACTCCGAGGTGGTGCTCGCCGTGTACTCGAACTCCTCCTCCGCGCCGAACAGCGCGTCGAGCGCCTTCTTGCGCAGGCCCTCGCTGAGCGCGAGCGCCAGCCCGGCGCCCACGAGGCCGACGAGCAGCAGCCGGCCCTTGCCGCCCCTGCGCTTCTTGGCCCCGCGCAGCGAGTCGGAAGCGTCCTTCAAGGAGCTCGCCGCGTTCTTGAGCTCGCGCTGGACCCTCTTGTCGTCGAATGCCTTGGCCGGGCCCTTGCCGTTGATCCGCCCGTAGGCCTTCTTGGCGGAGACGAAGGCGTTGCGCAGGTTCTCGCGCAGCTCCTCGTCCTCGATGAAGCGCTGGACGTAGTCGTTCGAGCGCACGGCCTTGCCCGCGGCGTACGCTCCGGCGCCGGCCTTCGCGGCCTTCTTCTTTGCTGCCATTGCTCTCCTCAGGTCCGCTTTCGCTGCCGGGACACTCTACCCGGGTTTGCGCCGCGGACTCTCAAGCGCCGCGTCGAGCACCTCGTGCACGTCGTCGACGAGCACGAACTTGAGCCGCTTGCGCAGGTGGGCGGGGATGTCGTCGATGTCGGGCTCGTTGCGTCGCGGGACGATCAGTCGCTTGATGCCGGCCCGCTGGGCGGCCAGGGCCTTCTCCTTCAGCCCGCCGATCGGCAGCACCTGGCCGGTGAGGGTGATCTCCCCGGTCATCGCCGTGTCCGAGCGCACCGGCCGGCCGGTCGCGCGCGAGGCGAGCGCCGTGGCCATCGTGATCCCGGCGCTGGGGCCGTCCTTCGGGATGGCGCCGGCGGGCACGTGCACGTGCACGTCGTGCTCGCGAAACCAGTCCTGGGGCGGCTCCCCGTCGAGCGACTTGACCCACGACAGCGCGGCGGCCGCCGACTCCTTCATCACGTCGCCGAGCTGGCCCGTGACCTGCAGCTTGCCCTCGCCCGGGAAGGCGGTGGCCTCCACGAACAGAACGTCGCCGCCCACCGGCGTCCAGGCCAGCCCGGTCGCCACCCCCGGCTCGCCGGTGCGGCGCTGCGCGTCGGGCTGGATGCGCCGCTTGCCGAGCAGCTCGCCGATCGTCTTCGCCCGCACCGCCCGCTTCGACCTGCGGCTCCCCTCGGCGAACTCGCGCGCCACCTTGCGGCACACCGAGCCGATCTCCCGCTCGAGCGAGCGCACGCCCGCCTCGCGCGTGTAGCCGTCGACGATCAGGTCGAGCGCGTCGTCGGCGAACTCGATCTTCGAGCGCCCCACGCCGTTGCGCTCCATCTGGCGCGGCACCAGGTAGCGCTTGGCGATCTCACGCTTCTCCTCGTGCGTGTAGCCGGACAGCTCGATCAGCTCCATCCGGTCGCGCAGCGCCGGCGGCACGGTGTCGAGCTGGTTCGCCGTGCAGATGAAGAACACGCTCGACAGGTCGAACCGCAGGTCGAGGTAGTGGTCGCGGAAGGTCGAGTTCTGCTCGGGGTCGAGCACCTCGAGCATGGCGCTGGCGGGGTCGCCGCGGAAGTCGGCGCCCATCTTGTCGATCTCGTCGATCATCAGCACCGGGTTGCACGAGCCCGCGTCGCGCACGGCGCGCAGGATCGTGCCCGGCATGGCGCCGATGTAGGTGCGGCGGTGGCCGCGGATCTCCGACTCGTCGCGCACGCCGCCCACCGAGATGCGCTCGAACTCGCGTCCCATCGCGGAGGCGATCGAGCGCCCCAGCGAGGTCTTGCCCACGCCCGGCGGGCCCACGAAGCAGAGAATCGAGGAGCGCGCGTCGGGCTTGAGCTTGCGCACGGCCAGGAACTCGAGGATGCGGTCCTTGACGGTCTCGATGTCGTAGTGGTCGCGGTCGAGCACCCTGCGGGCGTCCTTCAGGTCGAGGCTGTCCTCGGTCGCCTTCGACCAGGGCAGGTCGGCCAGCCACTCCAGGTAGGTGCGGATCACGCCGTGCTCGGCGGCCTGGGGCGGCAGCCGCTCGAAGCGCTGAAGCTCGCGCTCTGCCTGCTTCCACGCGTGCTCGGGAAGCTCGGCCTGCTCGAGCCGCTCGCGCAGCTCGGTGGCCTCTGCCTGGGTCTCGTCCACCTCGCCCAGCTCGTCCTGGATCGCCTTCAGCTGCTGGCGCAGGAACCACTCGCGCTGGCCCCTGTCCATCTCGGACTGGACCTGCGTCTGGATCCTCGTCCCGATCTCGACCAGCTCGAGCTCGCGCGCGAGCAGCTCGGACAGCATGCGCAGGCGCTTGGCCACGTTGCGCTCCTCGAGCAGAGCCTGCTTCTCCTCGGTCTTGATCCGCAGCGCGCCGGCGATCATGTGGGCCAGCTCCGCCGGGTCGTCGAGGTTGGTCACCGCGATCTGGAGCTCCTCGGGCAGGTAGGGCAGGTCCTCGATGATGCGAGAGAAGGTGGCCTGGACGTTGCGGTGCAGCGCCTCGACCTCGGGCGAGGGGACGAGCTCGTCGGGCGCGTCCTCGATGCGGGCCACGAAGTAGGGGTCCGTGGAGACGAAACCGCCCAGCTCGACCCGCTGCGCCCCGTGCACGAGGATGCGCAGCGTGCCGTCGGGGACCTTCAGCATGCGCGCGACCACGCCGGCCACGCCGACCCGGTACAGGTCGTCGGGCCCGGGCTCTTCCTCCTCGCCGCTGCGCGAGGCCACCATCGCGAGCATGCGGTTGCCGGCCAGCACGTCGTTGACCAGGGCGATCGAGCGCTCCTGCCCGATCGCCAGGGGCATGAGCGTCTCCGGGAACGGAACCGAGTCGCGCAACGGCAGGATCGGGAGCGCCTCGGGCAGGTTGGTGCGGACCTGGGCGGTGGCGGCCTCGCCCTCCGAGGACGGGATGTGGATGCTCACGTCTGCTGCTCGTCGATCGGCACGCGGCGGACCGACTCCTCGCGCCGGGCCAGCGGGATCTCGACCTCGAGGATCCCGTCCTCGTAGGAGGCGCGGGCCTGCCCGGCCGCCACGTCGGCGCCCAGCTCCACCACGCGCCGGAAGGGCCCGTGCTCGATCTCGATCTGCTGGTAGAGGCGCCCGGCCGCCTCGGCCGGGCGGCGCTCGCCCGCGATCAGCAGCTGGCGGCCGCGGATCTCGAGCGCCACGTCCTGGAGGTCGATGCCGGCGAGGTCGGCCTTGACCACCGCGCGCGGCGGATCGTCGGCGTAGAAGACGTCGACCGAGGGCGAGAAGCCGCGCCCGCGTAGGCCGGTCTGGCGCTCGAACACGTCGCCGAACAGCTCGTCGATCTCACGCCGCATGCGTTCGAAGTTGGCGAAGAGGTCGCGCGAGGAGGCCACCGGCGTCGAGGATAGTCCGAGCTATGAGCGCCTGAGCGCCGCCTTCGCGGCCCAGTAGCCGCACATCCCGTGCACCCCGCCTCCGGGCGGGGTGCTCGACGAGCAGAGGAACACGCCGGGCAGCGGGGTCGAGTAGGGCACGGGCCGGGCCACGGGGCGGGTGAAGAGCTGGCGCAGATCCTGTACGCCGCCGTTGATGTCGCCGCCCACGTAGTTGCGGTTACGCCGCTCCACCTCGGCGCTGTCCATCGCCGAGCGGCCCGCGATCAGGTCGCGGAAGCCCGGCGCGAAGCGCTCCACCTGGGCCTCGATCGCCCCGGTCATGTCGCGCGTGGAGGCGCTCGGAACGTGGCAGTAGGCCCAGGCCGTGTGCCTACCCTCGGGGGCGCGCGTGGGGTCGAAGAGGGTCGGCTGCACGAGCAGGACGTACGGGCGCTCCGCATGCCCGCCGCGGGCCACCTCCTCCTCAGCAGCCGCGATCTCCTCGAGCGTGGCGCCCAGGTGGACCGTGCCGGCCCGGCCGACCTCGGGCGCCGCCCACGGGATGGGCCCGTCGAGCGCCCAGTCGAGCTTGAACACGCCCGGCCCGTAGCGGTAGCCGGCCAGGCGGCGCCGGTAGCGGTCGGGCAGCCGGGCGCCGGCCAGCCGGACCAGCTCCCGCGGCCCCACGTCGAGGAGCGCCGCGCCGGCCTGCAGCTCGTGGAGCGACTCGAGCCGCCGACCCGTGTGGAGCTCGCCGCCGAGCGAGCGCAGGTGGCCCGCGAGGGCGTCGGCCAGGCGCTGGGAGCCTCCCCGCGCCACCGGCCACCCGACGGCGTGCGCGCTCATCATGAGCACGACGCCGAAGGCCGCGCTCACCGGCGCGCGCAGCGACAGCATCGAGTGCGCGCAGCAGCCGGCCAGCAGCGCCCGCGCCCGCTCGCCCTCGAAGCGCGACCGGGCCAGCCCCTCGCACGAGCGCACCCCGCTCAGCCCGAAGCGGGCGAGCGCGAGCGGGTGGCGCGTCGGTCGAAGGGGGGCCAGCAGTCCGCCGAACAGGTCCTCGGACGCCGCGACCAGCGGGGCGAAGAGCCGCCGGTAGGCGCGCTCGTCCGGGCCGAGCCCCCGCGCCGTCGCGTCCACCGAGTGCTCGAGCACGACGGCGGTGCCGTCGTCGAGCGGGTGAGCCAGCGGCGCCTCGGGATGGACCGGCTCGAACCCGTGCTCGGCCAGCGGCAGGCCGCGCAGGAAGGGGGACGCCAGCGCCAGCGCGTGCACGGTCGAGCAGCTGTCGTGGACGAAGCCGAGGAGCGTCAGCTCGGCCGAGCGACAGCCGCCACCGAGCGTCTGCTCGCCCTCGAGCACCACCACGCGGCGCCCGGCCGCGGCCAGCACGATCGCCGCCGCCAGGCCGTTCGGCCCGGAGCCGACGACGGTGGCGGCTTCGCTGGAGGTCAACCGCTCGGACGGCATGCCGGCGTCCTGCGCTCTCGCCGCGGACAACACCACGCTCGTCCGGGTGTCGCTGTTCACCGAGCGCATCACGCGGCTCGCTCCAGAGCGGGTGCAGGCCGTCTGCGACGCCCTGGCGCTGGCCACCGCCTGCTGACTACGTCACGCCCAGCTTCGCGGCGATCCCGCGCGCGTTCATGTGGGCCAGCGCCTCGATCGTGACCATCGGGTTCACGCCAGACGCGGTGGGGAAGGCGGACGCGTCGCAGACGTAGAGGCCGGGCACGTTCCAGACCTGGCCCGACGGGTCGCAGACCGAGTCCCCAGAAGAGCCGCCCATCCGGGCGCTGCCCATGATGTGGAAGGAGACCATCTGCGCCTGGCCTGCTCCCCAGCCGCAGGCGTCGGCGTCGCGCATGAAGCCGTCGAGGTCGCCGCCGCGGCCGGGCTCGTAGGCCACCCACCTCGAGTGCGAGGAGTAGATCCGGCGCGCGCCCATCGCCTCGACCACCCGGGCGGCGCCGCGCACGCCGCGACGCATGCGGTCGACGTCGGCGGGCGTGAGCCGGTAGCGCACGATCGGCTCGCCGTCGCG
>JBOGXS010000060.1:0-11775 GCA_050693815.1 Thermoleophilaceae bacterium
GGTACTCCGGGTACCCGTCGATCTCGCCGCTGGTGAGCGACTTGTCGATGATCTCCGTGCTCCCGATGTTCTTCTTCAGGTTGACCGTGTAGCCCTTGGCCTCGAGCGCCTGCTTGTAGAGCTCGCCGAGCACGAACTCCTCGGTGAAGTCCTTCGTACCAAGCGTGACCGGCGGCTTGCCCTCGCCGGGTTGATCGGAGGACTGCTCCTCGGCGGCGTCCTGGCCTCCTCCGCCGGCGGGCGCCTCGTCCTCGTCGTCGCCGCAGGCGGCGAGCAGGAGGATCGATAGGACGGCCAGCATCAGCGCCAGCAGCGTCGGGTGGATCTTTCGTCGGCTCACTGCACTCCCTCCGTCGGATTTGGATGTGGGCACTTCAGGCCGCCGCCGTCTCGACGCGCGGCTGGACCAGCGCCTGCTCGTCGCGCCTGCGCAGCGCGCGCGGCGTCACGAGGTGCTGCAGCAGGGCAAAGGCTCCCTCCGTGGCGAAGGCGAGCGCGGCGATCGCGATCGAGCCCGCCACCACCCCCTCCAGCCCGTAGGTGGGCTGGTTGACGATGATGTCCCCCAGGCCGCCGCCGCCGGCCAGCGCCGCGAGCGGGGCGGTGGCCACGACGTAGACGGCCGCCGTGCGGATGCCGGCGAACATCAGCGGCAGGGCCAGCGGCAGCTCGACTCGCAGGAGCACCTGCAGCGGCCGCATGCCCATCGCGCGGGCCGCCCGCACGGCGTCGGGGTCGACCTGGTCCACGGCCACGTACGCGTTGGTGAGCATGACCGGACCGGCCAGAATCACGAGCGCCACCATCACGTTCAGGAAGCCGACGCCGAGCACGCCCAGGCCGATCGAGATCACCGCCAGGCTGGGCAGCGCGCGGCCGACGTTCGACACGTTGATCGCCAGGAACGAGCCCCGGTGCAGGTGTCCCAGCCACACGCCGAGCGGGATCGCCAGCACCACGGCCACGCCGATCGCCGCACCCGACAGCACCAGGTGCTCGACGGTCTTGTCCCAGATCAGCGCGCGCTCGTCGAACACGAACTCGAGGGCGTCGACGAAGGTCTCCACGTCAGGCCCTCTGCGCCCGGGTCCACGGCGCCAGGGTGCGCTGGAGGAGGACGAGCAGCGCGTCGGCGGCCAGCGCGAGCAGCACCGCCATCAGGCCGGCCGCTACGAACTGCGTCTTGAACCCGTCCTGGATCGCGTTGAAGATCAGCTGGCCCAGCCCGCCGACGCCGATGAACGCCGAGATGGTCGCCAGGCTGATCGTCGTGACGGTGGCGATCCGGATCCCGGCCATGATCGCCGGCAGGGCCAGCGGGAGCTCGACGCGCCGCAGCAGCTGCCACTGCGTCAACCCCATCGCCCGGGCCGCGATCCGGGCGTCCTCGGGCACCTCGCGCAGCCCAGTGAGCGTGTTGCGGAACAGGATCAGCAGCGTGTACGAGACCAGCGCGATCTCGGCGCTCGTCACGCTCAGCCCGGTGATCGGCACCATCAGCTGGAAGAAGGCGAGGCTGGGGATCGTGTAGAGGAACGCGGCGAAGATCGCGAACGGCGTCTCGAACCAGCCGCGGCTGTAGGCGAGCAGCGCGGCCGCGAACGAGATCGCGAACCCGATTCCGACGGCGATGGCCGTCAGCTCGATGTGCTCGATCACGCGGGGGACGAAGACACGTTCGAAGTTGTCGACGAACCAGTCGAAGCAGAACTGGCGGTTCTCGCGGATGCAGTCGCTGGCGCGCTCGAACTCGGGTATCACCGGCCCCTGCGCGAGGACCGTGGTGGTCACGCCTCGACCGCCCGCTGCTCGGGGCCGATGAGCCGCGTG
Source organism: Thermoleophilaceae bacterium (assembly GCA_050693815.1). Taxonomy (GTDB): domain Bacteria; phylum Actinomycetota; class Thermoleophilia; order Solirubrobacterales; family Thermoleophilaceae; genus JACVRW01. Next base: position 1,831 of record JBOGXS010000060.1, read on the forward strand.
ATGGAGTCGAGCGCGACGCTTCCCCTCGGCTCGCCGTCGGGGCCGAGCACGGTCATTCGTTCCGTGCCCTCCACCAGCATCATCGAGAGGGCGTCGTGCAGGATCGTGTCCTCGGGCGCCGCCGGGCCGGCCGCCCCGTTGCCGGTCACGGGCTCGAGGTCCAGATCGCGCAGCGTCCACACGCGCAGGCGCTTCAGGCCGCGATCGGCGCCCACGAAGTCGGCGACGAACTCGTTCGCGGGGTCGGCGAGGATGCGGTCCGGCGTGTCGTACTGGACGAGCTCGCCGTCGCGCAGGATCGCGACCCGGTGGCCCATCTTGATCGCCTCGTCGATGTCGTGGGTGACGAAGACGACGGTCTTCGGCAGCTCCTCGTGCAGGCGCAGGAAGTCGTCCTGGAGGCGGTCGCGCGCGATCGGGTCGACCGCGCCGAAGGGCTCGTCCATCAGCATCAGCGGCTGGTCGGCGGCCATGGCGCGCGCCACGCCGATGCGCTGGCGCTGGCCGCCGGAGAACTCGCTCGGGTAGCGCCGCAGGTCGTCGTCGGGGTCCAGCCCCACGAGCTCGAGCAGCTCCTGGGCCCGGGCCCGGATGCGCTCCTTCGGCCAGCCGAGCAGGCGCGGCACGGTGCCGATGTTGTCCTGCACGGTCATGTGCGGGAACAAGCCGATCTGCTGGAAGACGTAGCCGATCCCGCGACGCAGCTCGGTCTCGTCGAGGTCCGCGCAGCTGCGGCCGTCGATGGTGATGTCGCCCGAGGTCATCGGGATCAGCCGGTTGACCATCTGCATGGCCGTCGTCTTGCCGCTGCCGGACGGGCCGATCAGGACGCAGATCTCGCTGGCGCGGATCTCGAGCGACAGATTGGAGATCGCGGGACTCGTGCGTCCCGGATAGACCTTCGTGGCCTCGTGGAAGGCGAGCCCGGCGGCTTCTCCGCCTAGAGGTTCTGGTGAATCCGCCGTAGTCTCTCCTCCGGTCGGGGGCACCGCGAAGTGGGCGCCGGGCTCGTCCCGGAGCTCATGGGGGCTGCCACCGGTCCAGATATATCAGGACCGCCGTGGGCGCGCAAATGGTGGGCCGTTAAGGGTGCGAGAAGCTCGATCCGTTGGCGCGAGAAGCTCGATCGGCGCTGTGAGCTCCACCCCGTCTCGCGTCTCCTCAGGCGATCCGACCCGCCGCGTCGAGTGTCGAGTTACTGGGCCTGAGACAGAGTAAGTCGACACTCGACGACGTGGCGCCTCGATGGCGCCGTCGCCCACAACCCAGCAGCTAGCACCGCTCCTGCGAGGTCTAGCCAGGACAGCGGTGTCGAATCCGCGCAGGGCTGGCCCAGCCGCGTGCCAGCGGCTAGCTGTCTTGGCGGAAGGCGTCGAGGAACTGGCGCTGGAAGGCGAGCACGTGCTCGCGCATCGTCTCGCGCGCGCGGGCGCCGTCCCCCGCGAGCAGCGCCTCGAGCAGGTGCGCCTGGTCGTGGACCGCATGCCCCAGCCCGGGTATGCGATCGAGCGCCAGGTACCAGATGCGAAGCGAGTGCGTGAAGTAGCGCTCGAGCGTCTCGACGAGGTACGGGTTGCCCGATGCCTCCCAGGTGAAGCGGTGGATGCGCTCGTCGAAGCGCATCAGCCAGTCCTGGTCGCGTGGCTCGCCGAGCTCCTCGACCTCGTGCAGCAGCGCCTCCGCGGCCACGCGGGCGTCGCCGTCCAGTCGCACGGCGGCCAGCTCGGCGGCGTAGCCCTCGAGCTCCGCCCGCACCTCGGTGATGTTCACGATGTCCGCGGCCTCGACGTCGGACACGAAGGTGCCGCGCCGGGGCTGGACGGCGACCAGGTTCTCGAGAGCCAGGCGCTTGACGGCCTCGCGCAGCGGCGTGCGGCCGATCTCCATCTTTCGCATCAGCTCGTCCTCGCGCAGCACCGTGCCCGGCGCGAGGCGCAGGGTCACGATTAGGTCGCGCAACTCGACGTAGGCTCGCTCCGCCACCAGCCCGCCCGGTGGCGGAGGGTCGGCGCCGAGGGTTGAGGGCTCGGTGGCCATGGTCCCGGTCCAGATATATCAAGCAACCGCCGGGGGTAGCCTGATATATCACTCTTTGATAGCTTGATATATCAGGCATGGCACGTGCGCTGCGCGGATCGGCACGGGAGCCCGGCTCGGCGGCTGGATGGAGAGCCGGCCGGGCCCGCCTGCCGACCCCGTTCGCCGGCCCCGCTCGCCGGCGTTGCCACGACCGGCGCCGGCACGCAGGTCCTTCTCGAATGGCAATCGGCGGATCGGGCCTCGGCCCGCGCGAGCAGGGCCGGCCCGATCCGGGCCTCGGCCCGCGCGAGCAGGGCCGGCCCGCGACGGAGCTCTACACGGAGGTCCTCACGGTCTGACAGGAGCGTTGAGCGACCGCGATGGCTCGCGCCCGGAGGAGGCCGAGCCGGGGAGGAAAGGGAGACGATGGAGAAGCAGGGCTGGAGGATCGACACACAGGTCTTCGCCGTCGCCGCCGGCATCTCGGCGGCCTTCGTGCTCGTCGGAGTGCTGTTCAAGGACGGGCTGGCGACGGTCGTCGGGGACATCCTGAGCTGGGTCCTCGAGAATCTCGGCTGGCTGTTCGTGCTGTCGACGGCGGCGTTCCTGGCCTTCGTCGTGTTCCTGGCGGTGACCCCCTACGGAAGGATCCGCCTGGGCAAGGACGACGACCGCCCCGAGTTCAGGACCTCCTCCTGGATAGCCATGATGTTCAGTGCCGGGATGGGAATCGGCCTGATGTTCTTCGGTGTCGCCGAGCCCATCTCACACCTGGCCGCTCCGCCACTGGGCTTGGCGAAGCCGGGCACCGACCAGGCTGCTGCCGTGGCGATGGAGTACACCTACTTCCACTGGGCGCTGCATCCCTGGGCGCTGTACGCCGTGGTGGGGCTCGCGCTGGGCTACTTCTGCTTCCGCAAGGGCATGCCCAACCTGATCAGCACCGTCTTCTACCCCCTGCTCGGAGATCGCGTGAACGGGCCGATCGGCAAGGGGATCGACATCCTCGCCATCTTCGCCACGATGTTCGGCAGCGCCACGTCGCTCGGGCTGGGGGCGCTGCAGATCAACAGCGGCCTCAACTTCGTCTGGGACGTGGAGAGCTCCACGGGACTCGCGGTGGTGATCATCGCGGTGCTCACCGGGCTGTTCGTCATCTCGGCGGTCTCGGGCGTCGAGCGCGGCGTTCAGTGGCTCAGCAACTTCAACATGCTGGTGGCGATCGGGCTCCTGCTCTTCATCCTGCTCGTCGGACCGGCCGTGTTCATCTTCGGCACGCTGGTCACGGCGACCGGCGACTACTTCAGCGGCCTGATCGGAAGGAGCTTCGAGACCGGCGCCTTCGGCGGCTCCGAGTGGCTGGGGAGCTGGACGATCTTCTACTGGGTGTGGTGGATGTCGTGGACGCCGTTCGTCGGCACCTTCCTCGCGCGGATCTCGAAGGGGCGGACGATCCGGGAGTTCGTGATCGGCGTGCTGCTGATCCCGAGCGGCGTGAGCTTCGTGTGGTTCGCGATCCTGGGAGGCGCGGCGCTCAACCTCCAGCTGACGGGCCAGGCGAACCTGGCCGATGCCGTTGGGCAGCCCGAGGTGGCGCTCTTCACGCTGCTCGAGGAGTTCCCGCTCGCCAGCGTCACGTCGATCGTCGTGATCGTGCTGGTCTCGGTGTTCTTCGTCAGCGGAGCGGATGCCGCGTCGATCGTGATGGGGATGCTGACCTGTCGCGGGATCCTGGAGCCGCCGCGGGCGATCGTCGCCTTCTGGGGGTCGGCGATGGGCGCCGTGGCGATCACGCTGCTCCTGGCCGGCGGATTGGACACGCTGCAACAGGCCGCGATCGTCGCGGGAGCGCCCTTCGCGCTCGTGATGATCGGGCTGTGCGTGAGCTTCTACAAGGCGCTGCGGCAGGAGGAGTTGCCCGCGCCCGAGCCCAGGACGACGGTGACCATCCCCGATCCGGCGGCGCCCCGGCCCCGGCCGGGCGCGGCCGGCGGCAGCTGATCGCGAAGCGAGAGGAGCGGAGCAGAGATGGAGGATCGATCCCGACAGCAGCGCTTTCACGGCCTGTTCGACACGGTCGCGGAGCTCAACCGCATGCGGGAGTTCTGGCGGGCCGGCATCGACCCGCCCCAGGAGGAGCGGACACACGCCACAGCGTGGATTCCGAAGATGGACATCTTCGCCCGCGGCGACGACCTGGTGATCCGCTGCGAGCTGGCGGGCGTGCCCCAGGAGGACGTGGACATCTCGTTCGACCACGACACCCTCACGATCTCCGGAGAGCGCACCGGCGCCCCAGAGGAGGACACGACCTACTACGTGCGCGAACGTCACTACGGCTCCTTCCGGCGCACGATCAACCTGCCGGAGGGGACCGACCGAGGCAGCGTCGCGGCCGCGCTGGAGGACGGCCTGCTGGAGATCACGGTCGTCGGTGGCTGCGCCACGCGGCGCGAGCCCGAGCACATCGAGATCCAGGTCGGGGGAGGTGAGCGCGGATGAGGACGGCGAGGAGGCCGGCGGGCTTGACGTTGCTCGTGCTCCTGCTCGTGCTGCTCGGCGCCGGTTGCGGCGACGACGAGCGGGACCGCGAGGGGTCGGTTCAGCCTCAGGGCGACGAGCTGCAGCTGACGATCGGGACGAAGGACTTCACCGAGGCGTTCGTCGTCGGGGAGCTCTACCGCCAGGCGCTGCTGGCCAAGAGCTACAAGGTGAGGCTGCGCAAGGACATCGGGAGCACGGAGGTCATCGACAAGGAGCTCCAGCGCGGCACGATCGACGCCTACCCGGAGTACCTCGGGGTGGCGGTGACGGTGGCGGCGGGCCGGGAGGACGCCGGGCGCACGGCCGAGGAGACCTACGAGCTGGCGGAGGAGTTCTACGCGGGGCGCGGCCAGGCGATCAGCGAGCAGACGTCGTTCGAGAACGTCGACGCGATCGCCACCACGCAGTTCTTCGCCCAGCGCCGGGGGCTGGCCACCGTGGAGGACCTGGGCGAGCTGCCGAGCTTCACGCTGGGCGCGCGGCCCGAGTTCGAGGAGCGCCAGCAGGGCCTGGTGGGAATGCGCGAGGTCTACGGGCTCGACAACGTGCAGTTCCGGGAGATCCCGATCGGCGACCAGTACCTGGCCCTCGATCGTAACGAGGTCGACGCCGCCAACGTGTTCACCACCGACGGCCAGCTGGCGAGCGGGAGCTACAAGGTGCTCGAGGACCCCGAGCGCGTGTTCGGCTTCCAGCACGTGGCGCTCGTGATCGACGAGGACAAGCTGGAGGCACTGGGCGGCCGCAAGTTCATGCGCGTCATCGACGAGGTCAACGGCCGGCTCACCACCAGCGCGATGATCCAGATGAACCGTGACGTGGCGATCGACGGCCAGGACGAGGAGATCGTCGCCGAACGGTTCCTGAGGGGCGCCGGCCTGCTCGAGGGAGGCAGCTAGCGCTCGAGGGGCGAATCACGGACCCGGGCCGATGACCGTCTCGAACGGGTACGTCGTGGTGGTCGGCGACGACCGCGTCGGGGTGCGGGTGCTCGAGGACCTGGTGGCGCTCGGGGTGGACGTGAGGGGGGTGTGCCCGAACGCGGACGCTCCCTTCGCGCTCGCGGCTCGCGCGGCGCGGGTGGCGCTCGTGATCGGCGACCCGGAGAGCGAGAGCACCCTGCTGGAGGCGGGCGTCGGAGGCGCCCGCGCCTGCGGCCTGGTCGGAAACGCGGACCTCGTGAACCTGCATGTGGCGCTGGAGCTGGAGGAGCTGGCGCCCGCGGCCAGGGTGGTGGTGCGACTGTTCAACACCTCCCTGGCCGTCGCCGTCCGGCGGCTGGTGGGGGACGTGACCGTGCTGTCGGCCGAGGAGATCGCCGCCCCGGCGTTCGTGCAGGCCGCACTGCGCGGCAGCGCCGACTTCAGGCTCCGGGTCGGCGACCGTCACATGGCCATCCAGGAGGTGGACAGCGATGACCCGTACTGCTGGCTCGCGCTCGCCGACGCGGACACCGGCAGCGCCGAGCCCGTGCTGTTCCCCGTGGAGGCGCGGCGCGTCGTGGGGCTCATCGACAAGGGCGGCGTGGTGGCCTCCGAGCCGGCCACCGAGCCGCGCGGTGCGCTCGACGTGCGCATCGCGCAGCGCTCGACCGGGTGGGTCGACATCGTCGGCGGCGCCGCGCGCGCCTGGTGGATCGTGTTCCGCACGGTGGTGGGCATCCTCGACCGCCGCCTCGTCGTGGTCGGGCTGCTGTTCATGCTGCTGGCGGGGACGAGCGCGCTCGGGTTCGACGCCCTCCTGGAGATCGACCTCCTGGATTCGCTCTACTTCGTCGTCTCGACGGTCACCACGACGGGCTACGGCGACATCACCACTCTGGACGCGTCCGCCCAGGCCAAGCTGTTCAACGTCCTTTTGATGATGTTGGGCGGGCTGACGTTGGCCGTCGTCTTCGCGCTGGTGACCGACGCCGTCGTCGGTGCGCGGCTCGCTCGCGCGCTCGGCCAGTACCCGGTGCCCAAGCGCGACCACGTGATCGTGTGCGGCGTCGGGCGGACCGGCGGGCTGATCGTCCAGGCTCTCGTCGACGCCGAGGTCCCGTGCGTGATCGTCGATCGCGACGAGACTGGCGTGGACATGGCGCTCGTGCGCCGGCACCGGATCCCGATCGTCGTGGGGGATCCGGGATCGCACGAGACGCTCGATCTGCTCCGGCTGGAGTCCGCCCGCGCGCTGGTCGTGATGACCGGCGACGAGGTGGCCAACCTGCAGTGCGCGCTGCTCGCCCGGGAGCGGGTGCCGGGCCTGCGCGTGGTGCTGCGCCTCTTCGACCACGATCTCGCCGCGCGCGTCGAGCGCGCCGCCGACATCCAGCTGTCACGCGGAGTGTCCGTACTGGCCGCTCCCGCCTTCGTGGCCGCGATCCTCGGGCGCCGGGCCACAGCCGTGCTGCCGATCGGACGCGAGGTCATGCAGATCGTCAGCTTCACCGCCGAGCGGTCGACCGACGTGGGGAGCCTCGAGCGCGGGTGTGAGGCGCGCGTCCTGGCGGTTCCGGGACAGGAGTTCCCGGAGGCCGGCGTCGGGGTGGGGCCCGGCGACGAGGTGATGGTGATCGGGACAGGGCAGGGGCTGGCGGAGCTCGAGCGCCGCGCCGTGCGGTCGGCGCTGACGGCGAGAAGCTGAGCCGCCTCACTCCTCCAGCGACTCGGCGAGCAGCGTCGAGACGTCCACCACCCGCAGCTCGTCGCCGCGCTGGCGCACGCCGTCGTCGAGCATCACCGTGCAGAACGGGCAGGCCACGGCGAGCGTCTCGGCACCGGTCTCGGCCGCCTCCCGCGCGCGCTCCTCGTTGATCTTGCCGGCGCGCTCCTCCATCCACATGTGGGCGCCGCCGGCGCCGCAGCAGAAGGTGCGCTCGCCGCTGCGCTCCATCTCGATCGGCGTGCCCACGGCGGAGACCAGCTCGCGCGGGTCGTCGCGCACGTCGTTGTGGCGGGCCAGGTAGCAGGAGTCGTGGTAGGTGATCGAGCGCTCCCCGTCGGCGCTCGGGGCGAGCCGGCCCTCGCGCACGAGATCGGCCAGCAGCTCGCTGTGGTGCACCACCTCGTAGTCGCCGCCGAAGTCCGGGTACTCGTTGCCGAGCGTGTTGAAGCAGTGCGGGCAGCTGGCCACGATCTTGGTCACGCCGGCCTCGTTCAGGGTGCTCACGTTCTGCTCCGCGTAGGCCTGGAAGACGTACTCGTTGCCCATCCGCCGCGCCGGGTCGCCGGTGCAGGCCTCGCGCGGGCCGAGGATGGCGAAGTCGACTCCCGCCGCTTGGAGCAGCTTGGCCGTCGACTCGGCCGCCGTGCGGGCGCGCTCGTCGAACGATGCCGCGCAGCCGACCCAGTAGAGCACCTCGGGCGCCGGCTCGCCCGGCTCGAGCACGCGCACGCCGAGCTCGGCGGCCCAGTCGGCGCGCTCGGTCTGCGGCTTGCCCCACGGGTTGGCCGAGCGCTCGACGTCGCGCAGCATCGGCTCGGCCTCGGCCGGGAAGCGCGCGTCCACCATCACCAGGTTGCGGCGCAGGTCGATGATGTGGTCGACGTGCTCGATCGAGACCGGGCACTCGCGGACACAGGCGCCGCAGGTCACGCAGTCCCAGACGATCTCGTCCTTGACCGCGTTCGGCACGAGCGGCGCCGGCTCGAAGCCCTGCTCTCCGCGCAGGAGCTTGGGCCCGTCGGCGAACACCTGGTCGCGCAGCGCCATGATCAGCAGCTTGGGAGACAGCTCCTTGCCGGTGGCGAAGGCGGGGCAGACGTCCTGGCAGCGTCCGCACTCGGTGCAGGAGAAGGTGTCGAACATCTGCTTCCAGGTCAGGTCCGGCACGGTGCGGGCGCCGAAGGCCATCTCGTCGTCGGGGACGTCGAAGCGCAGCGGCTCGAGGTGGCCGCGCGGGCGCGTGCTCGCGAAGAAGACGTTGATCGCCGCGGTGGCGATGTGGAGGTGCTTGGAGTAGGGCAGGTAGGCGAGGAAGGACAGGATGATCGCCACGTGGGCCCAGACGAAGACGCGCTCGAGCGCCTCGGTCGCCGAGCCCGCGCCGAACAGGCCCGACAGGGCGTCGGAGACCGGCGACCAGGCGGCCGGCCACTCGTTGATGCCGAGCGCGACGCGCGAGGCGTGCCACAGGAGGAGCGTGGAGACGATCCCGGCGATCAGGGCCAGGATCAGGTCGGCCTCGCCCAGGTGGCTGCCCCGGAAGCGGGCCGGGCGCTGCACCTTGCGGATCCAGACCGCCGCGAGCACGCCGGCCAGCACCAGCACGGCGAAGACATCCACGAGCAGCGAGAACCAGCCCTGGTGGCCGAGCCACGGCAGCGTGGCGTCGCGGTCGACCGCCCCGATCATCGCGATCACGATCGTGGGGAACAGGACGAGGAAGCCCCAGAAGATCGCCGCGTGCACGAGTCCGGGCACCAGCCGCTGGAGCAGCTTGCGCTGGCCCAGCACGATCACGGCCTCGTTGCGGACGCGCGTGGGCAGGTCACCGGAGCGATCGGCGGTCCGGCCGAGCCGGACCAGGCCGGCCAGCAGCCTGACGCGCCGCGCGAACAGGGCGCTGCTGACGGCGAGCGCCGCCGCGAGTGCGAGGGCGCCAAGCAGCGTGTCTATGCCGCTAGCGCCTTTCTCAGCTCGGCCGTGATCGCCGGGACGATCTCGGTCAGGTCGCCGATCACGGCGTAGTCGGCGCTGGCCAGGATCGGCGCCTCGGCGTCCGAGTTGATGGCAAGGATCTTCTTGGCGCCCTTGCAGCCCGCGATGTGCTGCGTCGCGCCGCTGATGCCGCAGGCGATGTAGAGGTCGGGCGAGACCTTCGTGCCGGTCTGGCCGACCTGGTCTGAGTGCGGGCGCCAGCCCGCGCTGGTGACCACGCGCGAGCAGCCGACGGCTGCTCCGAGCAGCTCGGCCAGCTCCTCGATGATCGCGAAGCCCTCGGCCGAGCCGACTCCGCGGCCGCCGCTCACCACCACCTTCGCCTCGGCCAGCGAGATCCCGGTCGACACGGCGGGCACGTGCTCGACCACGCCCACCGCGAGGTCGGCGTCGGACAGCGCAGGCGTGAAGCGCTCCATCGTGGCCGCGCCCGCGCCGTTCGCGGTCGCCGCCGCGACCGCGTGAGGGGCGGCAGTGATCAGCGGGAGGTCGCCGTGCACACGCGCCTCCTCGAGCAGGCTGCCGCCCCAGCGCACCCGCGTGACCTCCACCGGCGGGCCGGGCCGCACTGCCGTGCAGTTCGCGGCCAGCGTCAGGTCCATGCGGGCGGCCGTGTGGGCGAGCACCTCGTTGCCGCGCTCGCTGCCCGCGGCCACCACGGCGGTCGGCGCGAGCCGCCCGGCCAGCTCCACCACCGTCTGCGCCCACGCGGCCGGGGCGTAGGCCGCGAGCCCGTCG
>JBOGXS010000061.1:0-5545 GCA_050693815.1 Thermoleophilaceae bacterium
TCTCCCAGCCGCTCGATAGCGTCCGGGCGCGCGGGAGCTCGGCCGCGGCGGCGCTCGGCAGGGCGGCGCAGGCGGCCGCGAGGGCGAGGACTGGCAGGCGGGCGCTCCGCACGACGCCCCACCGTAGCCGAGGAAGCCGCAAGCGCCCGGCCACCGCGCGGGGTGGCACCGGAGGCGGTCACCCCGCCAGCGGGGGTGCGCGCGGATCTGGTCATCGTCGCGCCGAGGCCGTCTGCGAGAGTTCTCGCGTGTTCCCCTTCGCCGCGGGCGTCGAGTTCCTGGACGAGCCCGTTGCCGTGTTCGGGCTGCTCCTCATGGGAGGCGCGCTCGTGTCGGGGCTCGCCCGGCGCAGCTTCATGTCCCTGACCGCGGCGTTCGTGGTCGCCGGCTTTGTCCTCGGCCAGGGCGGTCTCGAGGTGCTCGATCTCGATCCCACCTCCGGCTTCGTGCAGGGCCTCGCGGTGATCGCGCTGATCCTGATCCTGTTCCGCGACGGGCTCGAGGTCGAGGAGGAGATGCTGCAGACGGCCTGGCGCCTTCCCTTTCGCAAGCTGATCCTCGCCATGCCGCTCACGGCCGCGCTGGTGGCGCTGGTCGTACACGCGCTCACGGACCTCGGCTGGACGGAGTCCTTTCTGGTGGGCGCGCTGCTCTCCCCCACCGATCCGGTGCTGTCGTCGAGCGTCGTCACGAACCCGCGCGTTCCGCGGGTGATCCGGCACTCGCTCAACCTGGAGTCGGGCCTCAACGACGGCCTGGCCCTTCCCGCGGTGCTCGCCCTGACGGCGGCGGCGGAGTCGCGCGACGACTTCACCTGGTGGCAGTTCGTGATCCAGGACATCGGCGTCGGCTTCGCCGCCGGGATGGTCGTCGCATTCGTCGCGTCGCGCGCGATTCCGCGCGATCGGGGCCTGGAGGGCGGGCCGAGCGCCCACCAGAAGGCCATGTACGCGCTCGGCGTCGCCTTCGTCGCCTACGGCGCCGCCGTGCTGCCCCCCGAGGGCAACGGGTTCATCGCGGTGTTCGTGGCCGCCATCGCGTTCGGGATCTGGCGGCCCGACGTGCGCGAGTGCTTCGAGGTGCGCGGCGAGGACATCCTGGAGGTGGTCAAGCTGGGCGTGTTCCTGGTGTTCGGCGCGATCTTCACGGTCGAAGCCCTGTTCGAGGACGGGTGGGCGGCGGTGGCGATCGTGGCGTTCACCCTGCTGGTGGCGCGGCCCGTGGCCGTGTTCGCCGCGCTGGCCGGCATCCGGACCGTGGACACGGCGGCCAAGGCGTTCATGTCCTGGTTCGGGCCCAAGGGGGTGGCCACGATGACCTTCGCCCTGTTCGTGCTCGGCTCGGCCGCGCCCGAGGCCGACCGCATCGTGGGCATCGCCGCGCTGACCGTCTTCGTGTCGATCATCGCCCACGGGCTGACCGACCAGCCAGGGTCCGAGTGGATGGCACGCCGGGCGGAGCGCGAGCCCGAGCCCGCTGCGGCATGATTGGGGGCATGGATACGTGGGACGTCGCTTCACTGGACGTCGAGCCGCGCCAGCCTGAGGTGCTCCGCTCCGACGACGAGACGCGGGTGATCGCGATCAACCTGCCCGGTGGCCGGGCGCTCCAGGAGCACCAGGTGCACGAGCGCGCCTGGCTGGTGGTGGCCGCGGGCGAGATCGAGGTCGAGCAGGGCGGGCAGACGGTCGCCGGCGGCCCGGGCTTCCTGGCCCACTTCGAGCCCGCCGAGCGCCACGAGGTGCGGGCCAAGAGCGACGCCCGCCTGATCCTGCTGCTGTCGCCCTGGCCCGGAGACGGGCATCCGAGCAGGCGCGAAGGCGTTTCCTAGACTGCTGGGGAGATGGACCCCTCCCGCAAGCGCAAGATCCGGCTGGTGGCGGCGCTGGGCGCCGCCGTCTTCCTGGCGGGGGCGCTCGTGTACACGAGCTTCAGCGCGTCGTCCGAGGCGGCCAAGCCGTCCGAGCTGCGCGAGGGGCGTTCCTACGAGCTGACCGGCAAGGTGGTGAACGAGTCGATCGCGCGGCGGGGCGAGGAGCTGCGCTTCGAGATCCGCGACCGCGACGGGAGCGAGTCGGTGCCGGTCACCTACACCGGGGTGGTCCCCGACCCGTTCCGGGAAGGGCGCGAGGTGATCGTCTCGGGCGAGCTGGTCAGCGGCACGTTCGTGGCCGAGCGCGACTCGCTCGTGACCAAGTGCCCGTCGAAGTTCACGAAGGACGAGCAGTCGAGCTGACGTGGCCGGCGTAGGCTCCGCCTGCCTGACGATCGGCCTGGTCACCGCCCTCTACGCGGCCGGCGCGTCCGTCTACGGGGCGCGCTCGGGCCGGCGGGAGTGGGTCATCTCGGGCCGGCGCGCGGTCTACTGCGTCGCGGCGCTGTGCGTGGTGGCCTTCGCGATCCTCGAGGCCGCCTTCCTGCGCTCGGACTTCTCGTACGCCCTGGTGGCGGAGGGCTCCTCCACGCAGACCCCGACCTTCTACAAGGTCACCGCCTTGTGGGCCACGCAGGACGGCTCGCTGCTCTTGTGGGCGACCCTGCTGTCGCTGTTCTCGAGCGCCGTCCTCTTCCTCACCCGCCGCTCGCTGCGCGACGTCGCTCCATGGGCCACCGCCGTGCTGGGCTGCGTGGCCGCCTTCTTCCTGCTCCTGATGGTGGGCTGGGAGAACCCCTTCGACACGCTGGCCGTGGCGCCCCAGGAGGGCGCGGGCCTCAACCCGCTGCTGCGCCACCCGGCGATGATGATCCACCCGCCGATGCTCTACACGGGCTACGTGGGCTTCTCGATTCCGTTCGCGTTCGCCATCGGGGCGCTCGTGACGCGGCGCACCGGCGCCGACTGGATCCGCGCCACGCGGCGCTTCGCCCTGATCGCGTGGAGCTTCCTGGGCACCGGCATCCTGCTCGGCGCGCTGTGGTCCTACTCGGAGCTCGGCTGGGGCGGCTACTGGGCCTGGGACCCGGTGGAGAACGCCTCGCTCATGCCCTGGCTGGTGGGCACGGCGTTCCTGCACTCGATCATGGTTCAGGAGAAGCGGGGGATGCTGAAGGTGTGGAACGTCTCGCTGATCTGCGCGACGTTCACGCTCGCCCTGCTGGGCACCTTCCTCGTGCGCAGCGGCATCCTCGACTCGATCCACGCCTTCGGCGCCTCAACGATCGGCGTGCAGATGCTGGTTTTCATCGCCTGCGTGATCGTGCTCTCGGCGGGGCTGATCGTGGCGCGCCTGCCCGACCTGCGCTCGAAGGCCCGGCTCGACTCGCTGCTCTCGCGCGAGGCCTTCTTCCTGCTCAACAACCTGGTTCTCGTCGGGCTCTGCCTGGTCATCCTGTGGGGCACCTTCTTCCCGCTCATCTCGGAGGCGCTGACCGGCACCGAGGCCACCGTCGGGCCGCCCTGGTTCGACCGGGTCGCGACTCCGCTGGCGCTCGCGCTGGTGCTGCTCGCCGGCATCGGTCCGGTGCTGGCGTGGCGGCGGGTCACGCCCTCGCGCCTTCTTCGCATCCTCGCCGCCCCCGCCGCGGTCACCCTCCTGGCGCTCGCGGTTCTCCTCGCGTTTACGACCGCAACCAAGAGCGTGCCGTCGCTGCTGATGTTCTGCTTCGTTGCCTTCGTTCTCGCGGTTGTGGGTCAGGAGTTCGTTCGTGGGGCGGGTGCTCGGCGGGTGATGACCGGCGAGTCGTGGCCGCGGGCTCTCGTTCGCCTCTTCGGGCGCAACCGGCGCCGCTACGGCGGCTATCTAGTTCACGCGGGAATCGCGGTCTTGTTTCTGGGCGTGGCCGCCTCCTCGGCCTTCCTCGAGCAGCGCGACGTGCGCCTCTCGCCCGGCGAGACCGTGCGAGTGGGGGACTACCGGGTGACCTACCGCGAGGCAACCGCCCGCCTGGGCGGCGACGCGGGCGGCTCCGGCGCGCCCATCTCGCTGGGCGCCGTGATGGACGTGCGCCGCGGCGACGAGACCTTCACGCTGCGCCCTTCGCGCAACTACTACTCGACCGCCGACCCGTCGATGGGCGCGATCTCGCGCTTCTTCGAGGGCGAGGCCACGAGCGAGGTGGACGTGCGCTGGGGGCTGCGTCGCGACCTCTGGCTGGCCGTGCGGCCCGACCTGGTCTCGCTCTCCGAGCCGATCGCCCGCGCCGACCGCCAGTTCGCCGACTCGCCCGGCCAGGTCCAGGCGATCGTCATCCGCACGCTGGTCGATCTCTACAGGCAGGATCCGCCGCCGGCCGCCTTCCGGGCGATCGTCTCGCCGCTGGTGGCCTGGATCTGGATCGGCGGAGCGATAGCACTGCTGGGAGCCCTGATAGCGGCATGGCCCTCACCGGAGGCGCGCCTGCGCCGCGTGCGGTCGCTCTACGCGGCGCGCCTGGGCCGCGAGCTCTCGCGCGCGTAGCCCCCGCGGCGGGCCATGCCATCTGGATCTGCCCGCGGCGGGCCATGCCATCTGGATCTCCCCGCGGCGGGCCATGCCATCTGGATCTGCCGCGAATAGCGCGGCAAAGCCAGATAGCGTGGGACCCTAGGCTTGCGGCGATGGAGTACGCGCTCGCGCTGGTGGTGCTGGCCGCCCTCATCGCCGCCGTCGTGGCGGTCCCGCTGCGCCGGGGCGTGGGAGCGGAGCGCCACGACGCAACCCGCATCGAGGAGCTCGAAGCCGCCAAGGAGGCCAAGTACCGCGAGATTCGCGACGCCGAGCTCGACCACCGGATGGGCAAGCTCTCGCGTGAGGACTGGCGCGGCGTGGACCTCGCGCTGCGAGGCGAGGCGATCGAGATCCTGCGGGAGCTGGACCGGCTAGAGGGGCGCCCGCCCGAAGCCGAGCGCCCGCCCGAAGCCGAGCGCCCGCCCGGGGCGCCCCGCTAACCTTCGCCGCTCATGGAGGCGATCCTCAGCGGCGTCCAGGTGATCCTCAGCGTGATCCTGGTCGTGCTCGTCCTGATGCACTCCGGCAAGGACTCCGGCCTCTCCGGCGCATTCGGCGTGGGCACCGGCGCCGGCCCGTTCGGCGGCGGCTCGCTCGTCGAGCGCAACCTGAACCGCTGGACGGTGGCGTTCGCCCTGCTCTTCACGGCGAACATCATCATCCTGCTGAAGATGTGAGTGGGGCTGCGGCTAGCCCGCCGCGCCCGTGAAGCGCACCGCGCTCGCCCTCAGCCCCGGACAGACCACCCCGTAAGCGAAGCGGCGACCGTAGAACTCGCCGTCGCCGGTCAGCTCCTGGGTCGCGGTCAGCTCCGACACGCGCGCGAGGATCCCCAGCACGGAGTCGGTGAGGCGCAGGTCGCGCAGCGGGCGGGTCACGCGCCCATCCTCGATCAGGAAGGTGCCGTCGCGGGTGACCGCGGTGATCAGCGTCTGCTTGGGGCGGACCACGTTCGCGTACCAGAGCCGGGTCAGGTAGATGCCCCGCTCCACCGGCGCGCACAGCTCCTCCATGTCGCCGGCGCGGCCCCCGGCGAGGACCAGGTTGACCGGATGGGGCCCCTGCGGGTCGCCGCCCGGCGCGAGCGCGTGGCCGGTGGAGGCGGCCCCGGCCAGGGC
>JBOGXS010000062.1:0-8260 GCA_050693815.1 Thermoleophilaceae bacterium
ACTACCTGGTGGTCGAGCGCCTCGCCGGCGCGGCCGCCACCCACGCCCTGCACGCCCGCGAGCGCCGCGCGCCGACGGCCGATCCGAGCGCCGTGGAACGGCTGCTCGCCGGGCGGCTGAGCGAGCACGAGCTGGCGCTGGAGAGCCGCCGGGCCGGGCTGAGCGCGAGCGGCCGGTACGTCGCGGTCGCGCTGGACCAGGCGCCGCCGAACGCGATCAGCCTCGAGGCGCTCGGCGCGGTCGTGGAGCGGGCGATCGGCGGCACGGTGCGCAGCACCGTCGTGGGCCGTACCGCGGCGATCGTGACCGAGCACGACGACGGGCTGGCGGGTGTGCTGCAAGGCCTCGAGGGCCCGGGCTTCGCCGTCCATGCCGGCGTCAGCGAGCCCGCCGAGGTGCGCGACCTGGCCGGTGCCTGGGAGCAGGCCCGCGAGGCGCTCGCGCTGCGGCGGATGGCAGGGGGCGGCGGCAGGCTCGCCTTCTTCCGCGACCTCGGCCCGCTGCACCTGCTGGCGCAGGTGCCCCGCGACGAGGTGCTGGCGTGCGGGCTGTTCCAGCGCCTGGCGGGCTCGCTGAGCCAGCACGGCAGCCCGTCCGACATCGATGTGCTCGAGGTGTACCTGTCCGAGGGCACGCTGCGCCGGGCCGCGGCGCGCGTCTACCTCCACCACACCAGCATCGAGAACCGGCTCAAGCGGATCCAGGAGGACCTGGACGTGGACCTCAGGGACCCGGTGGCGCGCTTCGAAGTCAACGTCGTGCTGAAGGTGCTCCGGATCCTCCAGGCCCGCGACGCATCGAGGCCCGTGCTGTGACTTTCCTACAGGCGCCGAACGGGCACGGGCTCGCTTCCGACACGTGCCGCGCCCCACGGCTCGGGGTGTTGGTAGCGTCGGCCGGATGGTGCTGTGCACCCTCGGAGACGCCGTGCTCGACGTCGTCGTTCGCCTGGGCCGGGGGCTCGTAGCCGGAGACGACGTGCCCGCCGGCACCAACCTGGCGGCCGGCGGCCAGGCGGCCAACGTGGCCGCCTGGGCGGCGGCGCTGGGAGCGACGGCGCGCTACGTGGGCCGCCGCGCTGACGACTTCGCCGGCCGCCTGTTGGAGGCCGAGCTCGCCGAGCGTGGGGTGGACCTGGCCGGTCCGGTGGGAGGCCGGACCGGCGTGGTCGTCAGCCTGATCGGCGCCGACAGCGACCGCTCGATGGCTTCGGATCGCGGCTCGGCCACCGAGCTGGCCGCCGCGGACCTCGAGGCGGACTGGCTGCGCGACTGCGACCGGCTGCACGTGTCCGGGTACGTGCTGGCCGCCGATCCGGGCGCCGGCGCGGCCGCCGAGGCCGCACGGCTCGCGCGTGCCGCGGGTGCGCGCGTGAGCCTCGACCTGTCCTCCTCCACGCTGATCGAGGCCACCGGCGCGGACGCGTTCCGCGCGCGCGTGGAGGCGGTCACGCCCGAGCTCGTCTTCGCCACAGAGGACGAGGCGGAGGCGCTCGCCGGGGCCGGCGCGTGGGTCACCGTCCTCAAGCAGGGGGCGGCGGGCTGCACGGTGATCCGCGACGGGGAGAGTGAGCGCTTCGCCGCCGCGCCGGCCACGCCCGTCGACGCCACCGGCGCCGGCGATGCCTTCGCCGCCGGCTACCTGGTCGGCGGGCCGGAGCTGGCGCTGGAGGCCGGGGCCCGCTGCGTCTCGAGCGTCGGAGCGATGCCTTGATCCAGGTCGCCCCCGAGATCGAGGCGGCGCTGCGCGAGGGCCGGCCGGTGGTGGCCCTGGAGACGACCCTCGTGGCCCACGGGTTCAGCGGCCCGACCGAGGGCGCCGAGGTGGGCCTCGAGTCGGAGCGGCGGATCCGTGCCGCGGGCGCCGTGCCCGCGACGATCGGCGTGATCGGCGGCGCTATCCGCGTGGGGCTCGGGGAGGCGGAGCTCGAGCGCCTCGGCGCCGCCGGCGACGACGCCCGCAAGCTGGGGCCGCGCGACCTCGCCGCGTGCGTCGCCCAGGGCGCGCTGGGGGCCACCACGGTCGGGGGCACGCTCGCCGTCTGCGCCCGCGCGGGCATCCGGTTCATGAGCACCGGCGGGCTTGGCGGAGTCCATCGAGGCTTCCCCGATCCGCCCGACGTGTCGGCCGACCTCGGGGAGCTCACCCGCTGCGCCGTGCTGATCGTCTCGTCGGGCGTGAAGTCGATACTCGACGTCCCATCCACCGCCGAGGCGCTGGAGACGCTCGGGATCCCGGTGCTCGGCTGGCGCACCCACACGCTGCCGCTCTTCTACGTGGCCGAGGGCGGGCCGCCGGTGGCGGCGCGCGTAGAGACGGCTGACGAGGCGGCGCGCATCGCGCGCGTGCACTGGCACGACCTCGGGCGCCGGACGGCTGTCGTGCTCGGCCGGCCACCCGTGGACGGCGTGGCCGGGATCGAGCCGCTGGTGGATGAGGCCGTGGCGGCGGCGCGGCGGCAGGGGGTCTCCGGCCAGGCGGTAACGCCGTTTGTCCTGTCGTTCCTCCACGAGCGCAGCGGCGGACGGACCACGAAGATCAACAGGGAGCTGATCGCCGACAACGCCGCCCTGGCGGCCGAGGTGGCGACGGCCTGGAGGGATGCGAGATGAGCGACGACCACCGGCCGCGCTGCCCGTTCGACCACCACACACGCGAGTTCGCCCGCGACCCGTGGAAGACCTATCGCGAGCTGCGGCGCGACTGCCCCGTCGCCTACTCGGACACCTACGACGGCGGCTTTTGGGTGCTGTCCAAGTACGAGGACGTCCGCGCCGCCTCGATGAATCCGAAGGCGTTCTCGTCCGACGAGCCCGACCTGCTCATCCCACGGACCGACGCCGGCTGGCTGCTCCCCGTGCAGTCCGATCCGCCTCTGACCGCCCAGTACCGCAAGGCGGTTCACCGCATCTTCGGCGTGCCCGCGGTGCGGGGGCTCGAGCCGAGTATTCGCGACTGGGCCACCGAGGCGATCGACGCGGTGATCGAGCAGGGCCGGTGCGACATCGCGCGCGAGCTGGCCCGTTCGATCCCCGGCAAGGCCACGATGGCGCTGATGGGCTGGCCGGTCGAGGACTGGCAGCGGGTGCTCGACCCACTCAAGCAGTACACGGGCCATGCGGGCGCCGATCCGGCGCGCCAGGCAGGGGCCGCCGGCGTGGCCGCGATTCGCCGGCGGGTGACGGAGAACCTCGCCCTGCGCCGGCGCGAGCCGGGCGACGATCTCGTGTCGGACCTGGTCGAGGCGGAGGTGGATGGCCGGCCGCTCAACGACGAGGAGATCGTGGCGCTCGCGATGATGGTCATCTTCGGCGGCATCGACACGACCGTGGCCGCGATCGGCAACATGCTCTTCTACCTCGACCGCGACCGCGAGCTGCGCAGGCGCCTGATCGACGACCGGAGCCTGATCCCGACGGCGGTGGACGAGCTGCTCCGCTACGAGCCGCCCGTCCAGGGCTTCGCCCGCTTCCTGCGCGAGGACGTCGAGGTGCGCGGGCAGACCCTGCGCAGGAACGAGAAGGCGCTCATCCTGTGGGCATCGGCCAACCGGGACGAGGAGGTGTTCCCGGAGCCCGACACCGTGCGCCTCGACCGCTCGCCCAACCCGCACCTGACGTTCGGGATAGGCGTGCACCGCTGCCTCGGCGCCCACCTCGCCCGAGCCGAGCTGCAGATCCTGCTCGAGGAGGTGCTGGACCGGATGCCCGACTACGAGATCGAGCACGCGGGCGTCGAGCCCACGGCGAGCGCCGGGACGGTCTTCGAGCGCGTGAGGATCCCCATCTCGTTCACACCGGGGCCGCGCTCGACCGCATGAGGGCGGTGCTGATGGAGGCGGTGGGCGAGCCGCTTCGCGTCGCGTCCGTGGCCGAGCCGGAGCCGGGTCCCCGCGACGCCGTCCTCGACGTGACCGCCTGCGGGGTGTGCCGCAGTGATTGGCATCTGTGGCAGGGCGACTGGTCCTGGGAGGGCATTTCCGTGGAGCTCCCGCGCATCCTGGGGCACGAGGCGAGCGGAGTGGTGCGTAGCGTGGGGGCGGAGGTGGTGGCCGTCACGCCCGGCATGAACGTCTGCGTGCCCTTCCACGAGGCGTGCGGCCGGTGCGCGGTGTGCGTCTCGGGTCGGACGCACATCTGCCCGTACGCCGAGTACCTCGGCAGCACCCACGACGGGGCGTTCGCCCAGCAGGTGCGGGTGGCCAACGCCGACCTCAACTGCATCCCGCTGCCCGCCGGGGTCGACCCGGTCGAGGCGGCGGCGATGGGGTGCCGCTACATGACCGCCTGGCACGCGGTCGCCCACCGTGCCCGGGCGGCGGCCGGCGAATGGGCCGTGGTGTACGGCTGCGGCGGGCTGGGGCTGTCGCTCGTCCAGATCCTGAGCGTGCTCGGCGTGCAGGTGGTGGCCGTGGACGTCGACACGGAGAGGCTGGCCTTCGCCGCGCGACTGGGCGCACGACACGGCGTGAACTCCGCGAAGGACGACCCCGTGAGAGCGACCCTGGACATGACCGAGGGCGGAGCGCACATGTCGTTCGACGCGCTCGGTTCCAGCGCGACCTTCCTGAGCGGCATCGGGTCGCTCCGGGCGGGGGGACGCCACGTCCAGGTGGGCCTGACGAGCAGCAGCGACGCCGGCACCGGCGCCATCCCGCTCGACCGGATCACCTTCCGGGAGATCGAGGTGCTCGGAAGCATCGGCAACCCCGTCCACGCCTACCCTGAGCTGCTGCGCCTGGTGGCCGGCGGGACTCTCCGTCCGAGAGAGATCGTCACCCGGACGCTAGCCCTCGACGAGGTGCCGGAGGCGATTCACAGCATGTCGAGCTACGGCCTGGCCGGCCTGGTAGTGGCGACGTCGTTCTGAGACCGCTGCGGGGTGGCGCGCGCGCTCGACGTCGTCGGCGAGCGCCGGGCGCTGCTCGTCGTGCGCGAGCTGCTGCTCGGCCCGAAGCGCTTCACCGATCTGCGGACCGGCCTGCCACACGTGAGCGCGGACGTCCTCTCCCAGCGCCTGCGCGAGCTCGAGGAGGCCGAGGTCCTCCGCCGCCGCAGGCTGCCTCCGCTCGCCGGCTCCCAGGTGTACGAGCTGACCGGGCGGGGCCATGAGCTCGAGGCACGGGAAATCGGTCACGGAGGCGCTGCGCTCGGGGGCCATCCGCCTCGAGGGCAGGAGGCGCACGCTGGAGCGTTTCCTTCGGCTCTTCCCGCTCCCGGAGGACGGCTAGGCTGCCGAGCTTGAGCATGAGCAGGGACACCGACCTGACGGTCCGTCGCGCGGACGGGGACGACGCCGAGATCATCGGCCAGCTGCTCCACGACTTCAACAGCGAGTACGACGACTACACGCCCGGACCGGGCGCTCTCGCGAAGCGCGTCCGCCAGCTGCTCGCCGACAAGGAGATAACGGTGCTGCTCGGAGGCGCCGGGCCGCACGGACTTGCGCTGATGCGCTTCCGCCCCTCGCTCTGGATGGAGAAGCTCGACTGCTACCTGGAGGAGCTCTACGTGGTGCCCGACCTGCGCGGGCAGGGACTCGGACGGGCGATCATGGAGGCGGCGATCGAGCTCGCCCGAGAGAAAGGCGCCGGCGACATGCACCTCGGGACCGGCGAGGATGACGTGGCCGCCCGCGGGCTCTACGAGAGCCTGGGCTTCAGCAACCGCGAGGGCAAGCCGGACGGCCCGGTCAACTACTTCTACGAGCGGGAGCTCTGAGCCGTTCGGTGAGCGACTACAAGATCCTCCGCGCCGCCGACGCACCGGACTACACGGGCGACGCGCCGGGCGCGTTCCTCGGCTACGGCCGCCCGATGGGGGCCGAGCAACTGGCTTTCAACGTGCGCGTGCTCGCGCCCCACACCGCCCACGTGCCGCCCGGCGGCGATCCGAGCTGGGGTCACAGCCACCGCACGATCGAGCCCTCGCCGAAGATCATGGGGCGCGAGCTCGGAGACGCGCAGGCCGCTGCGGCCGAAGGTCACGCAGCGCATCTGATGCACGGTAGAACGTCAAGCACGCTTGAAGTCAAGGCAGCGGATCGACCGACAGCCCGCAGAGCGGAGCGCGGCTGCGGAGGGATCGTCCGAGGGGACGAAAACCGCGCCATATCTCAGGAGGCGCTTGACTCCGCTACCAGTACCAGTCCGCGAAGCGCTCCGTCCTTCGTCGCTGGAGGGTCTGACGTACGAAGAAGGCGAGCTCCTCACCGGCGAGCGGAGCCGTCTCGGCGGCCGAACGGCAGGCGATTCCACGCTCGCCTGCATCCCGAGCCCGCCGGCCGATCGGCTGCCACTCGGCATGTTGGACCGGCCGGCCGCGGTCATCTCGGGGGTAGGTGAGCGGCAGGCCCAGCGCCACAAGTCCCGCGTCACTGATCGCATCGACGTACCGGTCATCGGGGACGTCGGTGCGAACGAGGATGGGTCCTCCATCGGGCACGAGATCCTCCGGCCGGATGCCGCGCGGCTCGAGCTTGTGGCGTACCTGGGCGCGTGCGACGTCTATGGACGCGTTCAGGTAGACGACCCCGAAGCTGCCCGGCGGGTTCCATCTGCCGCCTCGCCTTCGTGCGTACTCCGGCGAGAGCGGGTCGCCCCAATCGGGATCGGCAATGCGCAGGTATTCCCCGCCCCGACGGACGTGCCGCACTACGCCGCGACCGCCCAATCGAAGGCGTCGCGCAGCTCGGAGAGCACGCGCTCCTCGTCTCCGGCGCCGATAGCCTCAATGATCGAGCGATCGCCATAGGCCGGCGCGCCACGTCGTACGACACCCGGGATACGATCCCGCTTGAGCTTTGTCGTGAGCAAGTCGGCGATCTCCCCGAGCGTCGCCAGCTTCTCCTGACGCTCGGCCGGCACACCGCGAGCTTGCCAATGATCGAGCGCCTGGCGCCGAACACCGAACAGCGCGGCAAGCTCGGTCTGAGTTAGACCCAGCACCGACGCGATGTGGTCCAATGGGGTCTCCACACGGGACAGCTCGTCCACGACAGAGCGAGAGAAGCGCACGACACCCCGCTCGTCGAGCTGCCACTCAGGAAGCCGCCGCTTGCGGGGCGGCGCCAGCGGCTGCGTGCCCGGGAGCGTCGCGCGCAGCAGCGCAACGACGGCCACTGCAGTCCCCCTCCCGGCGCCGAGCGTCCCCACCCAGTCGCTGAACGGCACACTCATGGCCTCCTGCTCGAGCGCGGCCTTTACCCACGACACCGTCGTTGGTTGCCGGCCTCGCACCTTCCCTTCGACCGCCACCAGGACCCGCTGGTGCTTGTCAATGATGACCATGTCGGGACGTCCCTCCCCGACGACGTTCAGCATGCGGTCGGTGAGCTCACGATAGGCGGAGACGTACGCGCGCACCTGCCGGCGGTCACCCGCCAACGCCCTCGGCAGGGTTGCCTCGATCTGCTCGACCGTCGCGCCAGCGACTCGCACCGCCGCACGAGTGACCACGCCCGGAGCGGAGTCGGTAAGGAGACGATCGACTATCTGGGACACGCCTGTAGGCTAGCGCAAGTAAAACGCAAGGGCAAGTGAAACGCAAGTAGAGCCCGAGCGTTGCGCCGCCGGCAACGAGCAGCCACCGAGCGCTCGGTAGCGCTCGCGCTGATCGTGCAGCCCGGCCAGGTCGAGCCGGCACTCGGCGATCGATGCGTCGCGTGACTCCGAGCGATCGGTGCTCATCGCTCGACCCGCTTGCGGGCGCGAACGATCGCCGATCCGGCATGCTCGTGGACGCGGTGGGACTGGCGCACATCCACGTCCGTGAAGCCGGCCGACTCAAGCCCGGCGCGGAACTCATCGACGGTCAGGGCGCCGGCGATGCAGCCGGTCCATTGCGCGATGTCGGCTCTTGTCGCGCGGTCCATCCCTGGATCGGCGACGACGTCAGTGACGGCGAAGCGCCCGCCTTGGCGCAGCACCCGCGCGGCCTCGCGGAAGACCGCCGGCTTGTCCGCGGAGAGGTTGACCACGCAGTTGGAGATGATCACGTCGACGGACTCGTCCGGCAGCGGAACCTGCTCGATCGTGCCCTTGAGGAACTCGGCGTTCTCGACGCCGGCCTGGCGCTGGTTGTCGCGTGCAAGCTCGAGCATCTCGTCGGTCATATCGAGGCCGTAGGCCCTGCCGGTGGGGCCGACCCGCCGCGCCGACAGCAGCACGTCGATGCCGCCTCCCGATCCAAGGTCGAGCACCGTCTCGCCCTCGCGCAGGTCCGCCACGGCCGTCGGGTTGCCGCAGCCCAGCGAGGCGAGC
>JBOGXS010000063.1:0-6623 GCA_050693815.1 Thermoleophilaceae bacterium
GCTCAGCCACGCGCGCGGGTCGCCCGGCGGGTGCTCGGGCCAGACCCGCAGCGCCTCCAGCAGCGCCTCCTGCAGCGCGTCCTCGGCGGCGTCGAAGTCCTCGCCGCGCCGGACCAGGCCCGCGAGCACCCGGGGGACGAGGGCGCGCAGCGCGCCCTCGTCCAGCCGTCGCGTCGACTCGTCGATCACGCCGGGTCAGTCGTCCGAGGACGCCGCGGACATGACCTCCCGGACGTCGATCCACTCGTACAGCGGCTCGCCGCCCGGGCCGGGCTCGGAGGAGACGTAGGCCGCGAGCTCGACCGCGCGCTCGCGGGACTCGACGTCGATCATCCACCAGCCGGCCACGAGGTCGCTGGTCTCGGGGTGCGGGCCGTCGGTGGTGACCGGCGCGGCGTCCGGGCCGCCGTACCGCACCCAGGTGCGCGCCGGGGTGAGCCCGCGCACGTCGACGTACTCGCCGTTCTCCTCGAGCAGCTCGGTGACGTGCCTCTGGAAGGCCATGTGCGCCTCCACGTCCTCGGGCGCCCACTGGTCCATCGGGGGGAACGGATGGTGCGGCTCCGGGCCGCCGCGGTAGTGCTTGAGCAGCAGGTACTTCGGCATGGTCGTCTCCTGGTGTCGTGGGCCGCGCCTGTCGTGGCCCTTAACCTGGTGAGCGGAGCCGGTCAGAGCGTCTCGACATGGAATCACTCATCTGGCTCCGAGACCGTCGCGTAGGGGGGATCGGCCACCGGTTCAGCGGCCCGGTGCCAGGCGGGGTCGCGGTTGCTGAGGCCCGTGAGTCGTTCGATGACGGTGGTGGTGCTCAGCTGCGCTGACGTTCGTCCCGCTGCCGGGCCAGTTCCTCGACCGCGCTCGGGAGGGTCGTCTCGAAGTCGATCAGCTTCGCCCACGTCGGGGACACGACGATGCGGACCATGCCGTCGTAGAGCGAGCGGACACCGGTCTCCCACTCGACCCTTTGATCGGGCGTCATCTGGTAGGTGCCGCTCATCTCGAGATACTCGTCCGGAATGCCCTCGACGACGTCCAGCTCGGCCCGACCGCGGATGAGCAGGATCTTGGGCGGGTGCACCTCGGTGTCTATCGTCAGGGCGACCGCCGGGTTATGGCGGAGGGCCGTGAGCTTCGGGGCGTTCTTCGAAGTGCACATGACGAGCTGGGAGCCGTTCCAGGTGAACCCGATCGGAATGGCCCGGGGCGTCCCGTCCTTGGCGACGTAGGCCAGGCGGGTCACGTCACGGGCCAGAAGCTCCTGGCTCATCGGACGGTTCAGAACCTCGCTGATCTCGTTCGGCTGCACGGTGATCTCCTGATGTCGCGGCCGCGCCTTTCGCGGCCCTCACCCGGTGAGCGGAGCCGGTCAGAGCTTCTCGACAAGGAATCACTCATCTAGCTCACATCTAGCTCCGAGACCGTCGCGTAGGGGGAACCTGTAGCGACACACGCATGGTCCGGAGCAGGGACTTCGCAGCCGAGCGGCGCCTTGGTGTGCCGTAAGGGTGGTTCGCTGATGTGTGCCGGTCAAGGGGCGTCAAACGAAACTCCCGGGCCCTCGCTTCGGCACGGGAGCAGGCGTCCGAGCCGCGCTCTCTACGGCTCCCGCAGTGGACGAAGGGCAACCGTCCCACCCGGGTCCGAGCACACTCTCGCAACCCTACGCATGCGACCACCTTTGAGTTGGTAGGTGCCAACCGAACAGCCCACCGTAGGCCCCTCATCAAGTACGGCCCAGCATCAGATGTGCCGTCTGTTAGCATCACGCATCATGACCCGCACCACGCTTGACATCGACGAGACGGTCCTGCGCGAGCTGCGCCGCCGTCGTGAGCGTGAGGGCAAGACGCTCGGCGCCCTGGTCTCCGAGTTGCTTGCCTCCCGCCTCGCCGATGAGGGGCGCTCTGGGGCGGTACAAGCCGAGCAGTTCGCCTGGAGGTCTCGGCCAATGCGCGCGCGCGTCGAGCTCGAAGACAAGGACGCTCTCAACGCGGCGCTCGATCGCGAGTGAGCTTCACCCTCGACGTCAACCTGCTCCTGTACGCCTCCGACCAATCGAGCCCACTCCATGAGGAGGCGTCGGAGCGCTTGCGGACCGTCGCCGAGGGTCCTGAGCTCGTCTACCTCTTCTGGCCCGTCCTCACGTCTTACCTACGAATCGCCACCCATCCCTCGATCTTCGAGGCCCCGCTGACCCCGGCTGATGCGATGGACAACGTCGAGCGCCTCATCGACCTTCCACACGTGCGATCCCCGGGCGAGGACGAGCGCTTCTGGGATGCGTACCGCGCGGTGGTCGACGGCCTGGTCGTGCGCGGCAACCTGGTGCCCGATGCCCATCTCGTCGCGTTGATGCGCCAGTACGACATCCCCACCATCTGGAGCCGGGACCGAGACCTTCGCAAGTTCAGCGGGATCCGGGTCCACGACCCGTTCGCCTGACCGCTTCCGGGCGGTCGGGGTAGACATCGTCGATCGTCGTGAGCGGGCGGTAGGGCGCCCCGTTCGAGGCGGCCTCGATCGCCTCGGCGCCGCCCGCCAGGCGGTCGAGCACGCTCGTGACCGCGGCGATCTCGAAGCCCTCCTCGCTCACCCGCTCGATCGCCTGCACCGTCGAGCCGCCGGTGGTGACCACGTCCTCCACGATCAGGCAGCGCTCTCCAGGTTCGAGCAGCGGGCCCTCCACCCAGCGCTGCAGGCCGTGCTGCTTGCGCTCCTTTCGCACGAAGAAGGCCTTCACCGGCGCGCCCGCGGCCAGCGCCGCGCAGGCCACCGGGTCGGCGCCCATCGTCATGCCCCCGACGGCCGTGGCGCCGCTGCGCTCGGCCTCGGCGCGGATCAGCTCACCCAGGGCCGCGAAGCCGGCGGGAAGCAGGATGGCCCGCTTGGCGTCGACGTAGTACTGGGCCGTGCGTCCGCTCGTGAGTGTGACCTCGCTGATCACGAGGGCGTGCCGGCGCAGCTCCTCGATCAGCACGGCGCGCGGATCAGCCATCCGTGCAAGGGCGCTGTGCAGGGGTCAGGATCGGCACGCGGCTGCCGATAGTAGACGCGATGGGATCCCTGATCCGGCTCCTGGCCATCGTCCTGTCGGGCATCGTGCTGCTCGGGTTCGCGTTCTTCGCGGTGGACGAGATGGATCGCGGCTCCAGGAACCAGCAGCAGGCGCTGGCCAACGAGCTCGACGGCAGGAGCGGCGAGCCGACCCGGATCGCGCCCACACCCGAGGACGAGATCGCCCGCGAGGCGGCGCACTCGAGCTTCCGCGAGGGGGTCGACGACATCAACGACGTGCTGCTCAGCGCGTTCGTGGACCTCGTCGACTCGGACCAGCCCTGGGTCCAGCACGGCGTTCCAGCCCTGCTGGGGCTGCTGCTCTACGGGGTCGGCCTCGGCTTCCTCGCCAACCTGCTCCCCAAGGAGCGTGCCCACAAGGGCGACTGGCGCGCGGCCGAGTCGTAGCGCCGGGCCGCAAGCACTCGGCTTGGCCGGGTGCGCGCGGTCGAGGTTGTCATAAACATCCGCTACGGTGTCCCGGCGCAACTTCCCCTGCCCGGGGCTGTTGCGAGGGTTTGAAGTCAAGCGCCGAGTCCCTGCGTCGCCCTGGCGCGGGGAACGGGGGAACCAGTGGCGGCCTGCCCGCCGCCCGGGGCGAATCGCGGATCACTGCCGCGTAGCGCATCTTCCAGCGCGAGCCCGACAGCTAACCCCGTAGGCCCGAAAGGAAGGGGACATGACGCATGAGGCCAGCCCACCGGGACCTCTCCGAACCTGAGCTCTGGGACCGCTCGCTCGCACGGTCGCGCCGGCGGCGTGCCCTCCTCCCGCGCGCCCGGCGGGAGCTCAATCGCCGCAAGCGGCTCTCGGCCGCCGCCGCTGCCGCCACGATGGCGGGCCCGGGCGCGCCCACGGCGCTTGCACAGGTGTCTAGCGACCTCCAGGCCGACGTGGCCGCTCAGACCCCGTCCAAGCGCGCCATCGAGGTGCGCGAGGGCGGACTGCCGCTGCAGCTCGGCAGCCAGGGAGCGCTCGTGGCGCACGTCCAGAAGGCGCTGCACATCCAGGCCGACGGCATCTTCGGTCCCCAGACCGACGGCGCGGTGCGCCAGTACCAGAGCCGCGCCGGGCTGCAGGTGGACGGGATCGTCGGTCCCGCCACCTGGGGCGCGCTGTTCGGCTCGGCCGTCGGCGGCTCCAACGTGCCGCCGCAGGTGAAGGAGCGGATCGAGCAGAGGCTTGAGGCCGCGGGGGCGCGGCTGGACGCCCAGGCTCGGGCGCGGTCCGGGATGCCCGATGCCGGGCAGGGCCTGTTCGGCGGCTCGGATCGGAGCGCCGGGTCCCAGCCCACCACCGAGCCCTCGACTGATGTCAGGGTGGGGGGCGGCGACGCGGACGAGGCTCCGGCCGGCGGCCAGACCGAGGTTCCATCGTCCGGCGGTGGCCAGGAGCCGACGGCACCGGTCGAGGCGCCGAGCACCCCGGTGGAGGCGCCGACCACCCCCGTGAGCGGAGCCTGCGGGTCGACCGTCTCATCGCCCGTCAAGGGCATCGTGACCTCCGAGTACGGGCCGCGCTGGGGACGCAACCACGACGGCATGGACATCGCGGCGCTCGCGGGAACCGCGGTCCGCGCGGCCGCGTGCGGGAGCGTGACCATCGCCGGCCAGCAGAGCGGCTACGGGAACATCGTGTGCGTCACGCACACCAACCGGTTCTCGACCTGCTACGCCCACCTGTCCCGCTTCGCGACGAGCCAGGGAGCCCAGGTGCGCCAGGGCCAGGTGATCGGGTACGTGGGCTGCACCGGCAGCTGCACCGGGCCGCACCTGCACTTCGAGACGCGGGTGAACGGAGGGGCCCACAACCCGCGCGGCTACCTCAACCGCAACGCGCCGGGCCGCTCGGCGAGGACGGCGAGCACCGCGAGCGCCGGCACGGCGCAGACCGCGATGGGACCGACCACGCCGACCGCACCGCCGGGCACGCCCGAGGCCATGATCGCCGGCACGGCCCCGGTGGAGAGCGGTGGGGTGGCCGCGGCGAGCGCGCCCGTGGAGGTGGCCCCGGTGCCGCTGGAGGGCGTGCCGGTGGAGGCCGCGCCGGTGGAGGCCGCACCTGTCGAGGCCGCTCCGGCTCCGGTCGCGCCCGTGGAGGCTGCTCCGGCCCCGGTCGAGGCTGCTCCGGCCCCGGTCGAGGCGGCCCCTGTGCCGGTGGAGGCTGCTCCGGCCCCGGTCGAGGCTGCCCCGGCCCCGGTCGAGGCTGCCCCGGCCCCGGTCGAGGCCGCACCGGTGCCGGTGGAGGCCGCACCTGTGGTGGAGGCTGCTCCCGCTCCGGCCCCGCCCGTGGAGGCCGCGCCGGCCCCGGTCGAGGCGGCTCCGGTCGACCCGGCCGTTGCCGATCCGACCGCCGCCGCGACCACCGACTCCAGCGGGGGCGTCCCGGTCGAGTAGATCGCCGAGGCAAGGCCCGCGGAGTCCGCGGGCCCGGCGAAGGGGGAACCGCGGAGGCCCCGTCCGGATCGGGCGGGGCCTTCGCGTTCAGGCTGGTTCGACTTTTGCTCGTATAGGCGGCAAAAGGCGAACCAGCGAAGAGCGGCAGGCGGGGGTCCGCGCGGCGGGGCAGCCTGGCGCTGCGGTGCGAGCGCTACCGGTAAGTGAAGATCCGGTCCCCGATGTCGATCCACCTGAAGATCGACCGGGCGTTCGGGATCGGCATCCGCAGGCAGCCGTGGCTGGCCGGGTAGTTCGGCACGGAGGCGTAGCCGTGGATCGCGTAGCCGCCGATGAAGTACGACGAGTGCACCATCCCCTTGGAGTTCGTGCCGGGCGTCTGCAGGTAGAAGCGGTAGCTGCCGAACACGGTCGGCGTGGAGGGCGTCCCCGACGAGGTGTGGTACGTCCGGTACGGCTTCCGGCCGCGAGCGAGCACGAGCACCTGGCGCGACCAGTCGAACTCCACGTGCTTGCCGGCCCTCGGGTAGCGCAGCTTGAACGCGCCCTCGCCACGCAGCAGCTTGGCGTACACCTCCTTGGTGGCGTACCCGTCCCGACCCATGCCGTTCGTCTTTCGGAAGGCGAGCACGCCGCGCGCCGTAGCGGCGTCGTAGTAGCCGGTCACGGGCGTGGCAAAGCCCTCGCCGAACAGGGCACGCTGGAGGAGCAGCACCTTCAGCCCGCGCTGGCCGGCGCCCGCCTGCCAGTCGACCACCCTGATCCGCTTGCTGCGTGCGCGGAAGGCGGGCTGAGCTGGACTGGCGCGGTGCTTGACCACCAGGCGCACCACGCCCGGATTGCCCACCTTGAAGCGGAACGTGAAGCGCCCTCCGCCGCGCACCCTGCGCCGCACCTTCTTGGTGGCCCTCTTCCCGCGGACCGCGTGCAGCGTGAGCACCTCGCCCGGCACGGCGGGCTTGACCCGGCCGCGCAGCACGACCCGCTGCGAGGGCGCGTAGTAGCGCATCTTCTTCGTCGCGACCCCGCCCGACAGCTTGTACGTGGCGGTCTCCGCGTACGCCGGCGCGGCGCCGAGCGCGAGGAGGAGGCCGGTGGAGAGAACGAGGAGACGCGGGTTCACGTGCGCGGCACTATGTCACGGGCGCCGGAGCCGGCCGCGTGAACCGCGGC
>JBOGXS010000064.1:0-4317 GCA_050693815.1 Thermoleophilaceae bacterium
GGCGGCGGGGCCGCCGGCGAGCACGCGCCGCTCGCCGACGCGATCGGCCAGCGCGCCCCAGCCGTAGACCGTCGTCACGGTCCCGGCGGCGAACGAGGTGAAGATCGCCGTGACCTCGACGAGCGAGAGCCCGAACGTCTCCTGGAACGCCGGTCCGAGCGCGGGAAGGCCGCCCTGCACGGCGGCCAGCGCGGCGGTGGATCCGGCGCCGATGGCGAGGGCCGTCCAGCGGTAGCGCGGGGTCGCGACGACGCCGCTCAAACCGGCGTGACCGGGTTGCGCTTGGCCGGCCAGACCCGGTCGCGCGACTCGTACAGCGCGTAGCGGCGCACCAGCTCGCCGCGCAGGTCACCGGGCTGCACCACGGCGTCGACCACCAGCTCCGAGGCGAGGTGGAGGACCTCGATCTCCGCCTTGAACTCGGCGCGCAGCCGCTCGGTGCGGCGCTCGCGCTCGGCCGGGTCGTCGATGGCCTGCAGCTGGTTGTAGAAGACGGCGTTGATCGCCGCCTGAGGGCCCATCACGGCGATCTTGGCCCCGGGGAGGGCGATGCAGGCGTCGGGGTGGAAGGCCGGCCCGGCCATCGCGTACAGGCCGGCGCCGTAGGCCTTGCGCACGATCACCGAGACCTTCGGCACGGTGGCCTCGGAGACCGCGGAGATCATCTTCGCGCCAGCGCGGATGATGCCCTCGCGCTCGACCTGGGTGCCGATCATGAAGCCGGGCACGTCGGCGAGGAACAGCAGCGGCAGGTTGAACGCGTTGCAGGTCCAGATGAAGCGCGCGGCCTTGTCGGCCGAGTCGACGAACAGCACGCCGCCACGCTGGCGCGGCTGGTTGGCCACGATCCCGATCGCGCGCCCGTCGAGCCGGGCGTATCCCACGATCAGCTCCTTGGCCCAGCGCTTCTGCACCTCGAGGAACGAGCCGGCGTCCGCGAGCGCTTCGATCAGATCGCGCACGTCGAACGGCTTGTTCTCGTCCGCCGGGATCTCGGGGAAGGCCGCGGCCGGCTCCGCCGGGGGCGCGGCGGGCGGCTCCTCCCGCCAGCTGCCCGGGAAGTAGGCCAGGTAGGCCTTGGCCAGGTCGATCCCCTCCTCGTCCGACTTCACGAGGAAGTGCCCGCACCCCGAGACGCCGGTGTGCATGCGGGCCCCGCCCATCTCCTCGAGCGTGACCTTCTCCCCGATCACCATCTCGGCCATGCGGGGCGAGCCCAGGTACATGGAGGCGTTGCCGTCGCGCATGATCGTCACGTCGCAGAAGGCGGGGATGTAGGCGCCGCCCGCCGCGCTCGGGCCGAACAGCACGCAGACCTGCGGCACCACCCCGGAGAGCTTCACCTCGGTGTGGAAGATGCGCCCGGCGCCGCGGCGGCCGGGGAACATCTGCACCTGGTCGGTGATCCGGGCGCCGGCGGAGTCCACGAGGTAGATCATCGGGACGAGGTGCTCGAGCGCCTGCTCCTGGATGCGGATGATCTTCTCCACCGTCTTCGGGCCCCAGGAGCCGGCCTTCACGGTCGGGTCGTTGGCCATCAGGGCGACCGGGCGGCCGCCCACCGCGGCCATGCCGGTGACCACGCCGTCGGCGCCGAAGCCCTCCTGCTCCCAGTTGGCCAGGACGGCGTCCTCGACGAAGGTGCCGGAGTCGACCAGCCGGTCGACGCGCTCGCGCACGGGCAGCTTGCCCTGCTCCTTGGACTTGTCGTGATGGCGCCGCGGCCCGCCGCCGCGGGCTCGCTCGAGCGCTTCCTTCAGGTCGGACATGCCGCCGATGAACGTATCAGCGGGGGGCGGCTAGGACTGGCGCGCGGCTCGCAGCTGGGAGCGCAGCCAGCGGCGGATGAGCGCGTGGCGGGCCGCCATCAGGCCCACGCCCGCTCCGGCGCCGAGCACGGCCAGGCCGAGCGGGGCGAGCGGCGTGCTGCCCACCGCGAGCAGCCCGATCCCGGCGCCGGCCTCTGCGCCGATGATCCCCGCGACCACCTCGCGGCGCGCTCGCTTGCGTGGATCGGGTCCCTGCATGCAGGGTGCGTTCTACCCGAATCTGGCTCATCCTCTCGGCTGGGCGGAAGCCTTCACGCAGGCACAACGTGGAGGGGGGCGCCTCGAAAGGCGCCCCCCTTCACCCCCACGGCGAGCTTCGGTCGGGCTCAGGTGTCGCCGCCGCCGCTGCCGCCGCCGTCGTCGGTCCCGCCGCCGCCACCGCCGCCGTAGTACGGGGCGGGGGCGGGCGCCGGAGCGACGTAGCTGTTGTCGCCGCCGCCGGTGCCGTCGTTGCCAGCGGTCCAGTCGCCGTCGCCGGTGTTGTCGCCGCCGCGGCTGCCGTCGTTGCCGCGCGTGCGGTCGCCGTCGCGGCTGCCGTCGTGTCCACGGGTCCAGGGGCCGTCGGCCGTGTTGTCGCCGCGACGGGTCCCGTCGTTGCCGCGCGTGCTGTCGGCATCGCCCGTGTTGATGGCGGCGCGCGTCCCGTCGTCGCCGCGTGACACGCCGCCGCCGGTCCGGTCGTTGCCGCGCGTGCGGTCGCCGTCACCGGTGTTGTCGCCGCCATCCGTGCCGTCGTTGCCCCGGGTGCGGTCGCCGTCGCCGGTGTTGTTGCCCCCACCGGTGCCGTCGTCGCCCCAGGTGCCGTCGCCGTCGCCGTCGTCGTCACCCACGTCGTCGTCGACGGCCGCATCACCGCGGTCGTCCTTGCGCAGCTCGATCGAGTCGAGCGCCCGAGCCGAGTCGGCGCCGCCCATGGCCTGCCCGATCGCCGCTCCGATGCCGCCCGCGGCCACCAGGCACGCGAGGAGGAACACCGCAAGCCGTCCTGTTCCGATTCCCATGATGACTCCTTCGTTCGTTTGATTCGGATCCGCGCGCACCCGGCCGAGCCGGGTGCTTGCGGCTGGGGATCAGGACGAAGCTTCTCCCCGCCCGGTGAGCCCTCCGTGAGCCACCTGTGAGGAGTCGTTCATGACGCCTCCAGGCGCTCCATCAGCTGCCGACCGCCGGGCCGGAAGCGCCCGAGCCGCGGCGGCGGGAGGGCGTTCACGAATGGCTCGAGCGCGTCGCCGAGCTCCGCAGCCGCGAGCCGCTGGCCCGGATCTGGCTCGAGGCACGACAGCAGCAGCTCGCGCAGCGCCGGGGGCACGCCCTCGCTCGCCCGGGCCGGGTGGGTGAGCTGCGGGTACCGCACGCCGGCGCTCGGACGCGGGTACGGCAGCTCCCCCGTGAACGCCTCGTGGACGGTGGCGCCGAGGCCCCACACGTCGCTCGGCGACCCGATCTCTCCGTAGCGAGCCGGGTCGCACTGCTCGGGCGACATGTAGGCGTCGGTGCCGACCGATCCGCTGATCTCGCCGACCCGCGCCAGCTCGCGCAGGACGCTCAGGTCGATCAGACGCGGCGAGCCGGCCATGATGATGTTGCGCGGCTTCACGTCGAGGTGCACCACGCCCTCCTCGGCGAGGTAGTGCAGGACCGAGCAGAGGTTCAGCGCCAGGGGGACGACCTGCTCGAGCACGAGCCCGAAGCGCCGGATCAGGGTCGAGAGCCGCGGACCCTCGACGAACTCGAGCACCACGTGGGGATGGCGGCCATTCGGCTCGGCGCCGAAGGAGCGCACCAGGAGTGGGTGGGCCAGCCGGCCGAGCATGTCCGTCTCGGCGGCGAGGATGCGCCGCGCCACGGCATCGTCGGTCTGGTCGGGGCGCAGCAGCTTGGCCACGACCAGGACGCGGAGGCGCTCGTCCCAGGCGAGCCACGCCTCGTACCGATGCCCCCCGCCCAGCGGGCGCACGGCGCGGCGGCCGGGTGCGATCTCGTCGCCCGCGGCGAAGTCCCACGACGACTTCATGGGCGGCTGGGACTCCACGACGACTTCATGGGCGGCTGGGAGCCCACGACGACTTCATGGGCGGCTGGGAGCCCTTGGGCGTGCTCATGGGCCCGATGGTGCGTCGGGGCGATGAGGCCGGCGTGAGCCGTAGATGAGAGGCTTCTCATGTATTCCTCATGAGAGGCTCACCGCGCACCCACACCCTCACCGGCGCGTGACACGCAGGAATCGGGTTGACCATGAGAGGACTCTCACCCTCGAACGCGGGGCCATCCGGCCGCACGTGGCGGGTCTCGTCGCCCTGGGCTTCGTGGCCGGCGCCCTGGCTGTCGGAGCCATGACGCTGCTGCTCCGCCCCCAGGCTCCTCCTCGGGTGGAGCCAATCGAGCTGTCGCTCCCCGCCGAGCGCGACCGCGCGGAGGAGCGGCGCGACCGCGCGGAGCGCCGCAGGGCCGAGCGCCGCAGGGCCGAGCGCCGCGAGCGGCTCGAGCG
>JBOGXS010000065.1:0-3621 GCA_050693815.1 Thermoleophilaceae bacterium
CGCCGAGACCGGCCTGCCGGTGGTGAGCGAGCTCACCTCGGCCGAGCACCCGGACCTGTTCGCCGACGTGGTCGACGTGGTCCAGGTCGGCGCGCGCAACATGCAGAACTACGGGCTGCTCGAGGTCGTAGGGAAGCTCGGCAAGCCGGTGCTGCTCAAGCGCGGGCTCTCCTCGACGCTCGACGAGCTGCTGATGGCGGCCGACTACGTGCTCAAGGAGGGCAACGAGCGCGTGATCCTCTGCGAGCGCGGCATCCGCACCTTCGAGACCGCGATGCGCTTCACGCTCGACATCGGAGCCGTCCCCTGGCTCAAGCTGCACACCCACCTGCCGGTGATCGTCGACCCCTCCCACGCCTCCGGCGACCGGCGCCTGGTCGGTCCCCTGTCCCGCGCGGCGGCCGCGGCCGGCGCCGACGGGATCATCGTCGAGGTGGCCGAGGATCCCGAGGCGGCGCTGTGCGACGGGCCGCAGCAGCTCTACGCGAGGGACTTCCCCGCCTTCGCCGCCGAAGTGGCCGCCCACGCCGGCCTGGCCGGCAGGAAGCTCGCGTGACCCAGCGGCGCTCCCGACCGCGAGGCTTACGTTAGCCGCGCATATCGCGGTCAACGTCACGTTCGCGTGGTGTGCGGGGCGCTGCGACAGGCCGGTAACCTCCCGGCCCCCGATGTTCAGCAGGGTCCTCGTAGCCAACCGCGGCGAGATCGCCATCCGCGTCATGCGCACGCTCGAGGAGCTTGGCGTGGCGAGCGTGGCCGTCTACTCGGAGCCGGACCGTGACGCGCCGCACGTGAGGCGCGCCGACGACGCCTACCTGCTCGGCCCCGGCCCCGCTCCCGAGAGCTATCTGAAGGTGGACAAGATCATCGAGGTGGCGCGCCTGGCCGGAGCCGAGGCGATCCATCCCGGCTACGGCTTCCTGGCCGAGAACGCCGCCTTCGCGCGCGCCTGCGAGGAGGCCGGCATCGTGTTCGTCGGCCCGCCCGCCGACGCGATCGACGCGATGGGCTCGAAGACCCGCGCGCGGGAGCTCATGCGCGACGCGGGCGTGCCGATCGTGCCGGGCACGACCGACCCCGTCGAGTCGGTCGATGACGCCCGCAGGGTCATCGCCGAGTCGATCGGCTACCCGGTGGCGATCAAGGCCGCCGGCGGAGGAGGCGGGAAGGGGTTCCGCGTGGCGGAGGACGAGGGCGCGCTCGAGAAGGCGTTCGAGGGCGCATCGCGCGAGGGCGAGAAGTTCTTCTCCGACCCGACCGTGTACGTGGAGCGCTACCTGCCCGACCCGCGCCACGTGGAGGTGCAGATCCTCGCCGACGGCGAGGGGAACGTGATCCACCTGTTCGAGCGCGACTGCTCGGTGCAGCGCCGCCACCAGAAGCTGATCGAGGAGAGCCCGGCCCCGGCCGTGGACCCCGAGCTGCGCGAGCGGATCGGGAAGATCGGCACCGAGGCCGCGCGCGCGGTCGGCTACCGCTCGGCCGGCACCGTCGAGGGGCTGCTGCAGGGCGGTGAGTACTTCTTCCTCGAGATGAACACGCGCGTGCAGGTGGAGCACTGCGTGACGGAGATGGTCACCGGGATCGACATCGTGCGCGAGCAGCTCAAGATCGCGGCGGGCGAGCCGCTCGCGTACGCCCAGGAGGACGTCGCGCTCCGCGGCCACGCGATCGAGTGCCGCATCAACGCCGAGGACGCCGCGAGGAACTTCGCCCCCGCGCCGGGACGGGTGGGCTCGTACCGCGAGCCCGCCGGCCCGTTCGTGCGGGTGGACTCGGGCGCCGAGGAGGGCTACGAGGTGCTGCCCCTCTACGACCCGATGATCGCCAAGCTGATCGTCTGGGACGTGGACCGGGCGGCCTCGACCCGGCGCATGCTGCGCGCCCTGGGCGAGTACCGGGTCGAGGGGCTGAAGACGCTGATCCCCTTCCACCAGGCCCTGCTCGCCACCGAGCAGTGGGCGCGCGGGGAGACCTGCCGCGACCTCGTGGAGGACCGCGACTGGCTCAAGCAGCTGGCCTTCGCCGCCGCGCCGAAGGACGACGAGGAAGCCGACGAGGAGAAGGTCGAGCGCGACTACGCGGTGGAGGTCTCGGGGCGCAAGTTCGACGTCAAGGTGATCGGCGCGGCGCTGGCCCCCAACGGGGCGGCGCCGGCCGGGGCGGTCAGGAAGGCGCCGCGCCGGGAGCGCAAGTCCGGCGGCGGGGGCGGCGGCGCACCCGGGGAGCTGATCTCCCCGATCCAGGGAACCGTGCTCAAGGTCGTGGTCGAGCGGGGCGCCGAGGTGGAGGAGGGCGCGCTGATCTGCGTGATCGAGGCGATGAAGATGGAGAACGAGATCACGGCCCATTCGGCCGGCACGGTGCAGCAGCTCGGCGTGTCCGAGGGCGGCTCGGTCGCGACAGGCGACCGCATCGCCATAATCGAGTGAACTGGGGTCTCCATTTCGGTGCCGTAGGATGTCTGGGTGCCTGTGGTGGCGGGACGTGACTATCCCGGGTCGTATGCGGCGCTGCGCGCCTGGTTCGACGAGGACTGGAAGTGCCTTGACTACCTGGACTGGTTGCGGTGGCCGGACGGCTTCCTGTGCCCGCACTGCGGCAGCGACGCGGGCTGGCGGGCGCCGGATCGGCGCTGGCGCTGCGCTGGCTGCGACCGGCGCGTTTCGGCGACCGCGGGCACGATCTTCCACGGCACGCGGACGCCGCTGACGGTCTGGTTCGCCGCCGGCTGGCAGCTGGTCAGCGGCAAGATCGGGATCTCCGCGATCCAGGTGCAGCGGGAGCTGCAGCTGGGCTCCTACCAGACCGCCTGGGCGATGTTGCACCGCTACCGCTCGGTGATGGTGCGCCCGGGCCGCGAGCGCCTCACGGGGGACGTCGAGGTGGACGAGTCCTACCTCGGCGGCCCGGAGCGCGGCATCGCTGGCCGTGGCGCGCTGGGGAAGGTGCTGTTCGCCGCCGCCGTCGAGCGTGATGCACCAAGGAGCTTCGGCCGCGTGCGCCTTGGCGTGATCGAGGACGCCGGCGCCCAGAGCCTGCGCGGGTTCCTGGTCGACAACGTGGAGCCGGGCGCACTGGTGATCACCGACGGCTGGCCCTCCTATCCGCCGGCCACCGAGGGCCTGTACACGCTCGAGCCGACCCCGGTGTCGGGCTCGGGCATGGAGGCCCACGAGGTGCTCCCCGGTGCCCACCTGGTGTTCTCGCTGGTCAAGCGCTGGGTTCTCGGCACGCTGCAGGGCTCGGTCTCGCCCGAGCACCTGCAGGCCTACTTCGACGAGTGGGTGTTCCGCTTCAACCGGCGGCGCTCCCGCAGCCGCGGGCTGCTGTTCTACCGGCTCATGAGCCAGGCCGCCGCCGGCGACCCGCTCACCTACCGCGACCTGCGCAAGGCCGGCCGCACGAGACCCGCCCCGCCGCCACCACCAGCTCTACGGTCGCTCCCCCGCAGCCTCGACCTCGGCGACGTCGGCCTGCCATGGCGCAAGCATCGCGCGGCATGACCGACCCACGGCACCGACATGGAGACCCCATTACGACCAAATCACCACAGCCCGCCCAGCCACCACCACCCCCATGACCTCACGAGAGCCGCCAGCCTCTACAGCTAAACAGCAC
>JBOGXS010000066.1:0-3488 GCA_050693815.1 Thermoleophilaceae bacterium
GCGATGCCGAGCCCGAGGGCGGCCTCGAAGCGCGCGGCCGCCTCGTCGTAGGCCAGCGCGGACTCCGCGGCGCGGGCTGCGCGCAGGTTGTAGTCCACCGCTCGCTCCGCCGCCCCGAGCGGGGCCGCGGCGGCGTAGTGGTGCGCGAGCGCCGGAAGCGCGGGCCGCGGATCGTGCTGGTGCGCGGCCTCGAGCGCCTCGGCCACCTTCAGGTGCAGCTCGGCGCGCCTGGAGGCCGGGAGGCGGTCGTACAGGGCGCGCCGCACGAGCTCGTGCGCGAACCGGTACGCGAGGACGGGCACGGGCAGCGCGTCGATCAGGCCGCTGCGCTCGGCCTCCTCGAGCGCCGCGAGCAGCGCCGGCTCCTCGAGCTCGGAGGCACGCCGGACCGGATCCAGCTCGAAAGCCGCTCCCGACACCGCGGCGAGCTCGAGCAACGCGGCGGTGGTCGGACGCAGCCGCGCGAGCCGCTGGCTGACGAGCTCGCGCACGCTCTGCGGGCTGGCGGTCGCCTCGAGCGGGCGGGCCAGGGCGATGCATCCGCCGCTCTCCTCGAGCGCGCCGCTGTCCACCAGCGCGCGCCACAGCTCGCAGACCAGGAACGGGTTGCCGTCGGTCAGCTCGCCGATCGCGTTCGCCAGCTCGGGGTCGGGCTCGCCGTCGGCCACGCCCCGGATCAGCTCGACCAGGTCGCCGGTGGACAGCCCGCCGAGCCGCATGCGCACCACGCCCTCGGCCCGGCGCAGCTCCACGAGCGTCTCCGACGGCGCGCCCGCCAGGTCGGCGTCGCTGTCGCGGAACGTGACCAGCACCAGCATGCGCGCCTCGGCGGCGGATCGCGCCAGGTGGCGCAGGAGCAGCAGCGTGGCTCCGTCCGCCCAGTGCAGGTCCTCGAGTATGAGAAGCAGGGGGTCCTGCCTTCCGGCGGCCACGAGCAGGTCGGTGACCGCCGTGTGCAGCCGGTGGCGCTCGGTGTCCGGATCGGCCTCGATCGGCGTGCCCAGCGCGCCCGAGCGCATCTCGATGCCCGGCAGCAGCCGCTTCAGCTCGGCCCCGGTCGAGCCCAGCGCCGAGCGCAGGAGCGCAGGCTCCGACCGGCGCACGAGCTGGTCGAGGGTCTCGAGGAACGGCTTGTAGGGCGTGCGCAGGTCCGCCTCGCAGGACCCGTAGAGCACCTGCGCGCCGCGCGCGGCCACCTCGTGCGCAACCTCTCGCATGAGCCGGCTCTTGCCCGAGCCGGGCTCGCCGCCCACGAGCGCCACGCGGCGCCCCTCGCCCTCGGCGAGCGGCATCAGCGTGCGCAGCGTGTCGAGCTCCTGTACGCGTCCCACGAACGGGAACGACGGGGTGAGCAGGAGGGCTGCGGGCAGCGGGGTCACAGGAGCGACCACTAGTCAGATCTGATCATCGCCGCTCCGCGGGTCCGATCACAAGTGGATCAGTTCGAGTCATGACAGGGGCCCCGCGCGCCCGTAGCGTGGCTCGCGCACCCCGGCTTCGAGGAGAGACGTTGAGAGCGATATCGAGAGAGGAAGCACCCGTCGTCATCGAGGGCGACGGGCTCGAGTTTCGGAGGCAGGAGATCGGCGGCGGGATGACCACGGCCTTCGTGCGCGCCCCGAAGGGCGCGGACTTCCGGCCCGCCCTCGCCGGCCTGCCCGGCGACCTGTGCCAGTGCCCGCACTGGGGCTACGTGCTCAAGGGGCGCGTGAAGATGCACACGCCGGACGGAGAAGAGGTCTACGAGGCCGGGCAGGCGTTCTACTGGGCGCCGGGCCACGCGCCGGAAGCGCTCGAGGACTCCGAGTACGTGGACTTCTCGCCCACCGACGAGCTCGAGCAGGTCATCGACCACATCAGGTCGCAGGGATAGCGCAGTCGAGAAGGACAGGGATAACGCAGTCGACAAGGAGGACTCGCAAATGGCCAGCATCGCAACGACGGGGCTCGCGGCACGGCGCGAGCTCGGGGCCTTCGGCGGAGAGCTGATCGCCCCGGAGGACGACGGGTACGAGGACGCCCGGCGCGTCTACAACGCGATGATCGACCGGCGGCCGGCGCTGATAGCCCGCTGCTCGTCGCCCGACGACGTGGCGAAGGCGATCGCCTTCGCCGGCGAGCACGAGCTCGCCCTGGCCGTGCGCGGAGGCGGTCACAACGGCGGCGGCCTCGGCGTGGTGGACGAAGGCCTGGTCGTCGACCTCTCGCCGCTCAAGGACATCGAGGTCGACGTGGAGGCCCGGACGGTCACCGTCGGCGGCGGCTGCCTGTGGCAGGAGGTCGACGCTGCGACCCATCCGGCGGGGCTCGCCACGCCGAGCGGGATCATCTCGACGACGGGCGTGGGCGGCCTGACGCTCGGCGGCGGCCTCGGGCACCTCTCGCGCGCGTACGGGCTGACGATCGACAACCTGCTCAGCGCCGAGCTCGTGCTGGCCAACGGCGAGCGCGTGAGCGCCAGCGAGGACGAGCACCCGGACCTGTTCTGGGCGATCCGCGGCGGCGGCGGCAACTTCGGCGTGGTCACCTCGTTCCGCTTCCGGCTAAACCCGGTGAGCACGGTGATCGGGGGGCCGACCTTCTGGCCGATCGAGCAGACCGCCGACGTGCTGCGCCACTACGGCGATTTCATGCAGAGCGCGCCGCGCGAGCTGAACGGCTTCTTCCTGCTCCTCACGGTGCCGCCCGCCCCGATGTTCCCCGAGGAGCTGCACGGGCGCAAGGCGTGCGGCATCGTGTGGTGCTGCCTGGCGGAGGAGGACGAGGCGGCGCGGCTCATGGCGCCGATGCTCGAGGTCGCCGAGCCGCTCCTGCACGGGCCGCACGCGGTGCCCTTCCCCGGCCTGCAGGGCGTGTTCGACGATCTCTACCCGCCGGGCCTCCAGTGGTACTGGCGCGCGGACTTCGTGCGCGACCTGCCCGAGGAGTCGCTGGAGCGCCACGCCGAGTTCGGCGAGCGCCTGCCGACCATGCACTCGACCATGCACCTGTATCCGATCGACGGAGCGGTGCACGACGTGGGCGCCTCGGACACGGCGTTCAGCTACCGGGACGCCCGCTGGGCGGAGGTGATCGTGGGCGTCGACCCCGATCCCGCCAACGCGGGCGCGATCCGCGACTGGACCGTCGACTACTGGGAGGCCACGCACCCGTACGCGGCCGGCGGCGCCTACGTGAACTTCATGATGGACGAAGGGAACGCGCGCGTGAGGGCCACGTACGGCGACAACTACGAGCGCCTCACGCGGATCAAGGCGGACTACGACCCGGACAACGTCTTCCGCGTGAACCAGAACATCCCGCCGGCCTGAGGCGAACCGTCCTGCCGGCCTGAGGCGAACATCCCGCCGGCCTGAGGCGAACCCGCCGGCCTGAGGCGAACCGTCCCGCCGGCCTGAGGCGAACCCGCCGGCCTGAGGCGAACATCCCGCCGGCCTGAGGCGAACCGTCCTGCCTAGGTGTTGTGTGGCGACACCGGGGCAGGACGG
>JBOGXS010000067.1:0-4657 GCA_050693815.1 Thermoleophilaceae bacterium
CGTCCGGACCCCGCGCTGCTCGAGCGCGGCGCGGAAGGCGTAGATCGCGTCCCGGCCTGAGCCGCTGAAGGCTGCATCCGTGGGGTGCCGTGCGGGAGGGCGCGGGCTGGCCCGCGCCGGACCGATCGGGTTGTACGGAATGAGGTTGACCTTGAACGCCCGGCGCGGCTCGAGCAGCGCGGCCAGCGCGAGCGCCTGCTCGTAGCGGTCGTTCACGCCGTCGAGCATCAGGTACTCGACGAACACCTGGCGCCTGCGGGCCTCGTGCCAGCGCAGGCAGGCGCCGAGCACGTCGCGCAGCGGGTAGCGCTCGTTGACCGGCATGAGCTCCGAGCGCAGCGCCTCGTCCGCGGCGTGCAGCGAGAGCGCCAGCCGCACCGGCGGACCCTCGCCGGCCATGCGCTCGATGCCGGGGAGCCAGCCGACCGTGGAGATCGCCGTGCTCGAGGTGGCGATCCCGAGCTCGGGCAGCCGCTCGCAGGCCGCGAGCACGGCGTCGAGGTTCATGAGCGGCTCGCCCATGCCCATGAAGACTGCGTGGTCGACCGGCTCCTTGCGGCGGAAGTGGAGCGCCTGGTCGAGGATCTCCGAGGCGCTCAGGTTGCGGCCGAACCGCATCGCGCCGGTGGCGCAGAAGGTGCAGGTGAGCGGGCAGCCCGACTGGCTCGACAGGCACAGCGAGCGGCGGCCGTCGCGGTAGCGCATCAGCACGGCCTCCACGGGGCGACCGTCGCCCGTCTCGAGCAGCGCCTTCTCGGTACGGTCGCGGGCGAGGGCCTCGTGCACGAGCCGCAGCGAGGAGTAGGGCACCTCGCCGGCCAGCGCCTCGCGCAGCCCGACCGGCAGGTTGGTCATCTCCTCGTAG
The DNA here is from genome assembly GCA_050693815.1 of Thermoleophilaceae bacterium. Classification (GTDB taxonomy): domain Bacteria; phylum Actinomycetota; class Thermoleophilia; order Solirubrobacterales; family Thermoleophilaceae; genus JACVRW01. The sequence continues at coordinate 866 of JBOGXS010000067.1, forward strand.
GAGCCCGCCCCGCGCGCCGCCCACTCCCAGACCTGGCGGGCCCGGAAGGCGGGCTCGCCGCGCGAGTCGAGCAGATCCTGCAGTCGCACGAGATCCATCTGCAGAAGTTTGGCTGAAGGTTGCAGCCGCGCCGCCGGAAGGGCTCGCACGGCCTCTTATTCCCGATCGACCGCACCACACAGTCCCGATCTCCGGGGGACATGTTCCTGGACGCCGTATCCGACGTCGCCGCGTCGCTGATCGTCGTGGCGTGGGCTTCTCCCCATTCACCGAGGGCGTCGAGTCGGTGGACGAGTGCCAAGGCGGTGATCGTAGGGGGATGAATCGGCGGCTTTCGCGACGGAACCAGTCATGCGACGGTTATTGGACCGAAGCCCGCCGCTCCATCGGCTAGCCTCGCGGCGTGGTCGCTGCTCGACCCTCTCGCCGGTGAACGCGGACGAGCTCTTCGACGCGCTCGTCGGCGTGCCCGGCGTAAAGGCGGCGAAGGCCGACGGCGGCAGTCTCGGCGCGAGCCGGCTGGTGGGCGGCGTGGAGGTCGCCCACGCGAAGGCATCCGCCGAGCGCGAGCTCCGGAAGCTGTGGCGCGACCGCTTCGGCGGAGGTCCCACTCCGCTGCTGCTGGTGGTCGACGATCCCGAGCGTGACGGCGCCCTGCGCGCGCTCGGGCCGCTCGGCGCCGACGACCCCGTCCGCGTGGTGGAGGCCACGGACCTGCTCAAGGTCCTCGAGGAGCTCGCACCGATGTCGCGGCTGCACGCCGTCCGCCGCCTGGCGGAGGAGCTTGGACGCCTGGATCGGACCGGCACAGCCGGGCTGGTCGTCAAGGGCCTGGGCACCGAGCACCTCTACGGCGAGCGAATCCGCTCGTCGCCGCGCTGGCAGCGCCTGCGCGAGCAGGCGCCCGCCGAGCGGGACACGTGGCGCGACGTGCTCGAAGCGCTGGGCTACCAGCTCGAGCGGCTGAAGCCGCGCGGCTACCTCGCTCGCCACGACGCGCGGCCGGTCGCGGTCGTCTGGCCGCTGGCGGATCCCGCCACGTTCTCCAAGCTCGACGAGCACGGGCGCCCGCCCGAGGGGGTGCTCCTCAACGAGTGCGCCAGGGCGGGCGCCCCGTACGGGATCCTGACCTCGGATGCTCGGCTGCGGCTGTTCGCAGTCGACTCGCCGGCCGGCTCGGCGGTCTCGAGCTATCTCGAGCTCGACGCCGGCGCCCTGGCGGAGGACGACGCCCCGCTGCTCGCGCTGCTCTCCCCGGAGTACCTCTCGGAGGGCGGCTTCGCCGCGCTCATGCGGGAGGCCGCCGCCTTCGGGGCGAACCTGCGTGACCGGCTGGACCGCGCGATCAGGCAGGATGTGCTCCCGCCGCTCGGGAAGGCGCTGGGACGCTGGGCCGAGAGCGAGGGCATCGACCTGGCCGGGGACAAGGCGCGGAACGAGCTGGAGGCCGCCGCGCTGACGTTCGTCTTCCGCGCGCTCTTCCTGCTCTACGCGGAGAGCGCCGGGCACCTGCCGGTCGGGAAGGAGTCCTACCGGCGCCATTCGCTCACGCAGATCGTGCAGGACGCGGACGAGGGGGCCGCGAGCCTCGGGGCGAGGTCGACCTCGCTCTGGCGGAGGTTCGCGCTGCTGGTCGGGGCGTTGCGGACGGGCGATCCGGCCATGTCCGTGCCGGCCTACAACGGCGCGCTGTTCGCGGCCGACGGCTTCTATGGGGCCCAGGTGCTCGAGCGAGCGAGCGTCCCCGACTCGGTTCTGGGGCCCGCTCTCGTTGCGCTGGGCGTGGACGAGGAGGCCGGGACCGGGATGGACTACTCGGGCCTCGCGGTCGGCCACCTGGGGCACATCTACGAAGGGCTCCTCTCGCTGCGCCTATCGGTGGCCGACCAGCCGTACAGCTATGACGCCGGTCGCGACCGCTACGTTCCGGCGAAGCCGGCAGACGCCGGCATCGCGGAAGGCGAGCTCCTCTGGCTGACCGACGAGGGGGGACGCAAGGGTGGCGGTGTCTACTACACGCCCGAGGCCCTCGTCAGGCACCTCGTCCGCCGGGCGACATTGCCGGCATTCGAGCGGCATCTCGAGGACGTTGCCAGGATCGCGCGCGAGGATCCCGACGCGGCGGCGCGAGCCCTACTCGCCTTCCGCGTGCTCGATCCGGCCTGCGGCAGCGCCCACTTCCTGGTCGCTGTGGTCGACGAGCTGGCCGACCGGGCCGCGCGCTTCCTCGCCGAGCACCCCCTGCCGCACGTGCAGGGCATGCTCGACGAGCTGCGGGCGGGGACGGGGCGCAGCTACGGCGTCGGGGTCGACGACGCCGCGCTGCTGCGGCGGCTCGTGCTCAAGCGCTGCGTCTACGGGGTGGACATCTCCGAGATGGGGGCGGAGATCGCCAAGGTCTCGCTCTGGCTTGCCTCGTTCGTGCCCGGGCTTTCGCTCGCGTACCTCGACCACAACGTCAGGGTGGGCAACTCGCTGATGGGGGTGGCCCGGATCGGGGAGGTGCGCGAGCCGGGCGAGGACGGCGGTCAGGTCAACATGGTCGCCGAGCACGTGCGCGAGGCGGCCAAGAAGGGCGCCGTGTCGGCGGCGAAGCTCGTCGAGCTGCCCGACCGCACGCCCGAGGAGGTCGAGGAGAGCGCCGCGACGGACCGGACCGCACGCGAGCGGGTGCGGGGTGCCGAGCGGATGCTCGACCTGTGGGCCGCGGACGCGCTGGGGGTGAACGGCGCGCGCGCCGAGCTGTGGGAGCTCGTGTACGACATCGCGGAGGGGAAGGAATCGCCCCGCTCCGCCGTCGCGGAGAATGTGGCCCGCGAGAACCTGGTGCTGCACTGGCCGCTCGCGTTCCCCGAGGTGTTCGCCGACGGCGAGCTCGGCGGCTTTCACGCGGTGGTGGGCAACCCCCCGTGGGAGGAGATCACGGTGGAGGAGCTCGCCTTCTACGCCCGCTACGAGCCCGGCCTGCGAGCACTCGCGGAAGCGTCGCGGCGCAACGCGCTGGCCGAGCTCAAGCAGCGGCGGCCCGAGTTGGAGGAGCGCTTCGAGGAGGAGCTCGAGCAGGCCGAGGCGGTGCGCGACTACTTCCGGGCCGACACCGGCTACACGGGCTCGGCCGGCGATCCGGATCTCTACAGGTTCTTCTGCCAGCGCTACCGCTCGCTGCTGCGGAAGGACGGGGCGCTCGGCGTGGTGCTGCCGCGCAGCGCCTTCCTCGCGAAGGGCTCGGCGGAGTTCCGGGAGTGGTTGTTCGGGAGCGCGACCGTCGAGCGGCTGGACTTCCTGCTCAACAACCGTCGCTGGATGTTCGACACCCATCCGCAGTACACCGTCGCGCTTGTCGTGGCGCGCTCCGCCGCGCCCGGAGAGAGCCACGACCTGGAGGTGGCCGGCGTCGCCGCCTCGGCCGATGCCTTCGCGCGCCAGTCGGCCAGCTCCGCTCTCGTCCTGGCCGCCGACGGCCTGGGGGACTCGCGCGAGGTCCCGCTGCTCCCGTCCCAGGCCGCCGCGGACCTGCTGCCCAAGCTGCGCGAGGGCACGCCCTTCGTGTTCGGCGCGGGACGCTGGCGCTGCTTCCCGGTTCGGGAGCTCGACGAGACCAACGACCGCAAGCTGTGGCAGGGCGCGACCCGCGGCCGCCAGCTCTGGAAGGGGGAGAGCTTCTACCGGTACGACCCGCGCGGGACCGAGGCGCGCCTGTGCCCGGCGAGTCCGGCGGCGCTCAAGAAGGCGCGCAAGCCGAAGCCCGGCGGGCAGTCGATGCTGGCCGCCCAGGTCCCGACGGCCCAGCGC
>JBOGXS010000068.1:0-5618 GCA_050693815.1 Thermoleophilaceae bacterium
CCGCCCTACCTCGCCGGAAAGGCGATCGACGACGGCATCCGCGCCGGCGACACCGGGGTGCTCACGGTGATCCTCGTGGTGTTCGCGGCGGCGGCGGCGATCAACTGGGGCGCCACGTACGTGCAGACCTTCCTGATCAACTGGGTCGGCCAGCGGGCGCTGCAGGACCTGCGCATCGAGCTGTTCCATCACCTGCAGGGACTCTCGGTCGGCTTCTACGGGCGCAACCGGACCGGGGTGCTGATCTCGCGCCTGACCAACGACGTCCAGGCCCTCGACCAGCTCGTGACCGAGGGGATCTCGACGCTGTTCTCCGCCACGCTGACGCTGATCGGCACCGGCGTGATCCTGCTGGTGCTGGACGCCGAGCTGGCGCTCATCACGTTCCTCACCTTCCCGCTGCTGTTCGCCGGCAGCATCGCCTTCCGGCTGGCCTCGAGCGGCGCCTACCGGCTGACGCGAGAGAAGATCGCGGCGGTCACCGCCTACCTGCAGGAGACGCTGTCCGGCGTGCGGGTGGTGCGCGCCTTCGGGCAGGAGCCACGCCACAGGCGGCGCTTCGCCGAGCTCAACGACGAGCACCGGCGGGTGAACATGAAGACGGTCTACCTCAACGCGGCGTACTTCCCGTCGGTCGAGCTGCTGTCGGCGGTGGCCACCGGGGGGATCCTGCTCTACGGCGGCAACCAGGTGCTGGACGGCGAGGGCGCGGTCACGATCGGCGTGCTCGCCTCGTTCGTGTTCTACCTGCAGAGCTTCTTCGACCCGATCCAGTCGCTCTCGCAGCTCTACACCACCTACCAGGCCGGCATGGCCGCGCTCGACAAGATCTTCGAGCTGCTCGACGAGGAGCCCGAGCTGCGCGACAAGCCGGACGCGGTGTCGATGCCCCGCATACGCGGCGACATCGACTTCGAGGACGTGACGTTCGCCTACTCGGGCGACAACCCGGCGCTCTGCGAGGTCGACCTGCGCATCCCCCCCGGGCAGACGGTGGCGCTCGTGGGAGCGACGGGCGCGGGGAAGTCGACCCTGGCGAAGCTGGTGGCCCGCTTCTACGACCCCGACCACGGCCGGGTGCTGATCGACGGCTTCGACCTGCGGGACGTGACCGAGCGCTCGCTGCGCTCGCAGCTGGGCATCGTGCCGCAGGAGAGCTTCCTGTTCTCGGGGACGATCGGGGAGAACATCGCCTTCGGGCGCCCCGACGCGACCGGCGAGGACGTCCGCCGCGCGGCCGCCGCGGTGGGCGCGCACGAGTTCATCGAGCGGCTGCCGGACGGCTACGACACGGAGGTGGGCGAGCGCGGCGGCCACCTCTCGGCCGGACAGCGGCAGCTGGTCGCGTTCGCCAGGGCGGCCGCGGCCGACCCGCGGATCCTGATCCTGGACGAGGCGACCTCGAACGTCGACGTCCGCACCGAGGCGCAGATCGAACGCGGCCTGCGCCGCCTCCTGGCGGGCCGCACGGCGCTGGTGATCGCCCACCGCCTCTCGACGATCCGCGGAGCGGGCCGAATCGTGGTCCTCGACCGCGCCCGAATCGTGGAGCAGGGAACCCACGAGGAGCTGCTGGAGGCGGACGGCGCATACGCCGCGCTGTACCGCGACTGGGCGCGGCAGGCGGTGGCGTGATCCTCGGTAGTACGCCCGCACTGCATCCCAATCGATCATCGTCTTCATCTGCGCCTCCCGCTTGGTTCTGCGAACATATGTTCCCCTACGGATCGGACGGAAGGCTCACCCCCGGACGGCTATCCTGAGGTGACCTTGGGGGATGGTGTAGAGGCAGCACGAGGCGCTCTGAACGCCTAAGCCCAGGTTCGATCCCTGGTCCCCCAGCTTCCTGGTCAGACGTCCCGACAGCCCCTCCAACCCGGGAAGGCGAGACGGTGGAACCCGCGCCCTGGGCTACAGCGCGCCGAGGTCCGTCCCCAGGTCCGCCAGCGCGGCAGGGTCCGGGCTCGTCCTCGCCGCGATGAACCGGCGGGCGTGCTCGAGGTCGTCCGAGCGTCCCACGGAGAGGGCGGCGGTGACCCTGCCGGAGTCCAGCCAGAAGGCGCAGAACGCGCCGTCGTCGATCGAGCCGCGCACGGTCAGGTCTCCGGACCCCGGGCCCACGTACTCCATCGACGTCCAGTCGGCAAGGTCGGAGAAGAAGTACGGGACCGTGTCGTGCTCGACGCCGCGGCCGAGCATGTTCAGCGCCGCGGTCCTGCCGTGGTTGAAGGCCACGTCCCAGTGCTCGATGCGCATCGGCCGGCCGTGCACGGGGCTGTCGTACTCGCAGATGTCGCCGGCGGCGAACACGCCCGGAACGGAGCTCTCGAGCCCCGCCGAGCACCTCACGCCGCCGGCGTCGCCGAGCTCGAGCCCGGCCGAACGGGCCAGCGTCACGTCGGGCATCACGCCCGCGCCGATCACCACCATGTCGCAGTCGAGCTCGACTCCGCCCTTTGTCACGACCTTCCGCACGCGACCGTCGGAGCCCTCGAAGCGGCCCACCTCGTCCGCGCCGTACACCTCCACCCCGTGCTCCTCCAGCACCGCTTGGAAGAAGCCGCCCACCTCCTTGCCGTAGAAGCGATCGAGCGTGACCTCCTCCTGCATCACGATCGAGCAGCGCACGTCGTGGGCCGCGGTCAGCGACGCCGCCACCTCGGTGCCGATGTAGCTGCCGCCGATCAGCACGGCGCGCTCGGCACGCTCGGCGAACGCCCGGATGGCGTTTGAGTTGCCCAGGGCGCGCAGGTAGTGGATGCCCTCCAGCTCGCAGCCCTCCACGCGCAGCCGCCGCACGTTCGCCCCGGTGGCGATCAGGGCGCTCCCGAACTCCACCTCGTCCCTGGTCGAGAGCGTGGCCACGCGCTCCTCGAGGTCGAGCTTCATGACGCTCGTGCGCACGAGCAGCTCGATCCCCTGCTCGCCCCACCACTCGTCCGGCCGGAAGAGGGCATCCTCGCGCGACTCCCTCCCCTGCAGGTATCCCTTCGACAGCGGCGGGCGGTTGTAGGGCGGATCGGGCTCGCGGCCCACCAGCAGCACCGACCCGTCCGCCCCCTCATCGCGCAGCCAGCGCGCGCAGTTGGCCGCGGCGAGGCCGCCGCCGATCAGCAGGTGGTCCACTCGGCGTCGCGCCATGCGCGCCTAGGCGGCCGCGCCGGAGCGGTCGGAGAAGCGCTCGGTCACGCTCGGCTCGAGGCCGACGTCGAGCACGAGCAGCACCTCGTCGCCGGCCTGGACGACCGAATCGCCGGTGGGCACGAACCCGCCGCCGTCGCGCAGGATCGAGATCACCAGGGAGCCGTCGGGGAGCCCCAGCTCCCTGACCGCCCGGCCGGCGGCCTCGGAGCCGTCGGCCACCTCGAGCTCGATGATCTCGAGCCGCTCCTCGGGCAGGTCGAGCAGGTGGACGAGGCCGTACTTCGGCACCTCGTGCTCGATCAGGCGCAGGATCAGGTCGGTGGCCGAGATCACCGGCTTGACGCCGAGCAGCTCGAAGTGCTGCAGGTTGCGCGGGTTGTTGCAGCGCGCCACCACCCTCGCGACGCCGTACTTCTCGCGCGCCACCTGGGAGATGAGGATGTTGTCCTCGTCGTCGCCGGTCACCGCCACCACGAGGTCGGCGCGCTCGATCCCGGCGCGCTCGAGCACCCACAGCTCCGAGCCGTCGCCGTAGTGCGCGCTGTGCTCGAGCTCCTGCTCGACCACGGCGTAGCGGGGCTGGTCGGACTCGATCACGGTCACCTCGTGCCTCTTGTTGATGAGCTCGCGGGCGAGGTTCCAGCCGACCTTGCCTGCCCCGACGATCAGGACGTACATGGCGTTATCCGGAGACTCCCTCGAAGCGGATCTGGCCGCGCACCGCCGCCTCGAGCAGCTCGATCGCCGTCTGCGTGGGGCAGACCGTCTGGAGGCCCTGCTCGGCGTACCAGCGCGCCCGAGCCGGGTCGAGGACGCGCACCACGACGCGCTCCACCTCGAAGCGGCGCCTGGCGATCTGCGCGATGACCAGGTTGGTGTTGTCGCCGTCGGTGGAGGCGACGAAGGCGTCGGCCTGCTCGATGCCGGCGGCGAGCAGGGCGTCGATCTCGAGCGCGGTGCCCTCGGTGAAGCGCCCGCCGCGCTCCTCCCAGCCCTCCACCTGGCCGCGCTCGAGCAGCGCGATGGCCTCGGCGTCCTCGTCCAGGACGGAAACCTCGTGGCCCTCGGCGAGCATGGAGCTGGCGATGGCGCTGCCGACCCGGCCGCACCCGACGATCAGTACGAACATTCCGCTCCACTGTAGTACGCGCGACCGCTGGGACGGTCGGGGCGGTACGTAGTTCGGCTACCAGATCGCCACCGATCGCGGACGGGCGTGAGCGCGGATTCCCTGGTCCTTCGTTACGAGCGGTAGGCCGTGCTCGATCGCCGTCGCGAAGATCAGCCGGTCGGCCGGATCGACCGGAAAGGACGAGGGGAGAGCCACGGCGGTGTCGGCGATCGCCGGGGTCAGGCCGATCGTTCGCACATGGGCGGCGAGCCCGCTCAGCCAGGTCCGGATCGGGACGGCGACGACGATCCGCTCGTGCCTGGCAAGCCAGGCCAGCTCGAACCAAGAGATCGCGGCCACGGCGAGCCCATCGGCCCCGTCGAGGACTTCGCTGGCCCGAGCGCTCACGCGCTGCGGCTCCGCCGACCACCAATGGACGACGTGCGTGTCGAGGAGGACCATCCTCACAGGTCAGGCGGCGTTCCATTTCGCGCCGGTGGAGAACAGCTCCTCCTCATCGGCCTCGGTCATCGCCACCCCCTCGTACGATCCCTTCAGCGACCGGGCGCCGGCCGCGGGTAGGAGGCGGGCGACGGTGCGTCCGTGCTTGGTGATCTCGATCTCCTCGCCCGCGGCCGCGTCATCCAGCAATCCGAGGATCTTCGCCTTCGCCTCGGTGGCGGTCACTTTTTTGGTCATATGACCAGTATAGAGGTCAGCACCCTTCCGCGGCCGCCTCGGACCCTTAGAAGGTGTTTTGAAACCCGGGGTGGTCGGGCGGGGCTGTTGGGGGTGCGCCGGGCAGGGGAAGTTCCGGTCGCCGCGAAGAGCTGGGTTATGTCAACCGCCGGGCGCTACCCGACCGACTTGACCGACCGGCAGTGGCGGATCGTCGAGCTGTTGCTGCCCAGCGATCCGCCGCGCACGCCGGGAGGCCGTCCGCCCCGCCACGAGCGGCGCGAGATCGTCAACGCGATCCTCTACCAGGTGCGCGCCGGCGGGGCGTGGCGGATGCTGCCGAAGGACCTGCCGCCGTGGCAGACCGTCTACGGCTACTTCCGCGACTGGCTCAACGACGGCACGCTGGACCGCATCCACGACGCGCTGCGCGAGCAGGTGCGCGCCAAGCAGCAGCAGCGCAAGGCGGCGCCGTCGGCGGGATCGTCGACTCGCAGTCGGTCAAGGGCGCCGACACCGTCTCGGGCTGCACGCGCGGCTATGACGCGGGCAAGAAGCTCAACGGCAGAAAGCGCCACATCGTCGTCGACACGATCGGGCTGCTGCTGGTCGTGATGGTCACCGCGGCCTCGGTCCAGGACCGCGACGGCGGCCGCGGGATCCTCAAGGCGCTGCACGGCAGGCT
>JBOGXS010000069.1:0-6131 GCA_050693815.1 Thermoleophilaceae bacterium
AGACCGGCCCGATCACTGAGCCGCGCCGACCCGTGCGCGGCAGGATCGTCCACGACGACGACGTCCAAGCGGAACCCGACGCGGCGACCGACGCTGACGCTCCGGCGGGCAACCCGTCGTCTGTCGAGGCGCAGGGCACTTGATCAAGATCTGGAACGTCGAGCCCCTTGACGGACACTGGATCCGACTGACGTTCTCCGACGGCGCGGTGAACGACGTCGACGTTGGCGGCCTCTTCGAGGCGGGCGGCGTGTTCGCACCGATCATCGACAGTCGCGAGCTATTCGAGCAGGTCCGCGTCAACTCAGCGACGCAGACGGTCGAGTGGCCCGGCGAGGTCGACCTCGATCCCGACGTGCTCTACGGCCGTCACGAGCCCGCCTCCGGCGTCCGGATCGACGGCCGGACCGTGCGCGAGCCCAGCTCCGCCGGGCACGCGCGTAGCGCGCTATCTCGCAGGGGGCCAGTTCTCGCCCTCGTCCGTCTGTAGGGCAGACGAGCAGCGAGAAACCCCAACAGACGAGAAGGGCCCGGGGGCCCGTTTTCGCCCCTGCGGGCCTCTCTAGGGCAGAGAGATATCGCGACACGAGACGACATGGCGAGGCTCACAACATCGGCAGAGGCTTGCGGGCAGCAGGCGCCGGGGCATCGCCTCGCGGTGACCCGGGCGGAGGCCGCCCGGGCACTCGGCGTCTCGATCAACTCGTTCGAGCGGCACGTTCAGCCCGAGCTCAAGATCGTGCGGCGGGGGAAGCTCCGGCTCATCCCGGTCCGCGAAATCGAGCGCTGGCTGGAGGAAAACGCGGAGTGGACGTTGGGGGCGCCGTGAGGGGGCGGGATACGCTCGGCGAGACCCTTCTACCTCGAGGAGAGGACATGGCCAAGCGCCTTCCTGAGGGCATCTCGCTCCGCCACGCGCGCTCCTGTCCGAGCCGGTCCGGCGGGCGCTGTCGCTGCGCGCCCACCTACCGGGCCCAGGCTTGGAGCCCCCGCGACCGCAAGCGTCTTACCCGAACGTTCCCCACGCTCGCGGCGGCCAGGGGCTGGCGCTACGACGCGCTCGTCGGCCTCCGTTCCGGCACCCTTCGGGCGGCCGGCGGCGTCACGCTCCGGCAGGCTGCCGACGAGTGGCTCGCCGCCGCCGAGGCTGGGATCGTCCGCAACCGGTCCGGCGACGTCTACAAGCCGTCGGTGCTGCGCGGCTACGAGCAGTCGCTCCGGGCCCGCCTCCTGCCCGCACTCGGGGGCGCCAAGCTCGGCGACATCCGCCGCTCCGACGTCCAGCGGCTCGTCAACCGGATGATGGGCGACGGTGTCGGCGCCAGCACCGTGCGCAACTCGCTGCTGCCGCTCCGGGCGATCTACCGCCAGGCGCTCGCCCTCGACGAGGTCGCCGTCAACCCGACCGCCGGCGTCCAGCTGCCCGCGGTCCGTGGCAAGCGCGAGCGGATCGCAGCGCCCGCCGAGGCGGCGCAGCTCATCGCCGCTGTGCCGCAGCGCGACCGCGGCGTCTGGGCCACCGCGCTCTACGCCGGCCTGCGCTCCGGCGAGCTTCAGGCGCTCACCGATGAGCTCGTCGATCTGGACGACAACGTGATCCACGTACAGTGGAGCTGGGATCCCGTGGCGGGTCGCGTCGCGCCCAAGAGCCGCTCCGGCCGGCGCACCGTGCCCATCCCCGGCGCCCTCCGTAAGCATCTCCTCGAGCACCGCCTCGCCCGCGGCCGCCGCGGCGGCCTGTTCTTCGGCAGGCCGAACGGTCGGCCGTTCTCGAATCAGTCGCTCAGCCAGCGCGCCGCGAGGACGTGGCGCGCCGCCGTCCTCGAGCCGATCGGCCTCCACGAATATGCCGATGTCTTGGTTATGCCGACCTTGGCGAAGAAGTCCTCGCAGATTGGGCTGATCGCCGCGTTGGGATCGGCATAACGCGAGCGGGTCTGGTGATCGTCGTCCTTCTTGTTGTCGGAGAAGGAGGCGGCGATGGCGGGCCCAGCGAGCAGAGTCAGCAGGGTGCTGATGACGGGGCCGCTGGCCCCGTTCGCGGATGCCTATGCAGCGGAGTTGAGGGGACGCGGCTATACGCCGTTGTCGACGGTCAACGAGTTGCGGCAGGTCGGGCGGCTGAGCCGCTGGCTGGAGGCGAGCGGGCGCGGCGCGGGCGGGTTGAGCGGCGAGCGGGTCGAGGAGTTCCTGGTCTGGCAGCGTGCGGGTGGGCGTCATCGCTGCCAGTGGTCGCGGCCGGGCCTGGTGTGCCTGTTGGAGGTGCTGGGCGGTCTCGGGGTGCTCGCGGCGGAGCCCGCGCCGCCGTCCTCGCCGACGGATCTGCTGCTGGCGTCGTTTGAGCGCTACCTGCTGACCGAGCGCGGGCTGGCCGCCGGCACGGCCAGCGGCTATGTGACGCACGCGCGCCGGTTTCTGGACGGGCTGGCGCCCGGCCGTGAGCTTGCGTGGTTGACGGCGGGCGAGGTGACGGGCGCGGTGCTGGGAAAGGCCGCGTCGGGCGTGTCGGTCAGCGCGACGCAGTACTTCGTGTCGGGGCTGCGCGCGTTTCTGCGGTTCTGCTTCGTCGACGGGCGGCTGGAGGCTGATCTGTCGCAGGCGGCGCTGGCGGTGACCGGACGGCGGAGCTCGTCGCTGCCGAGGGGGATCGGCAGGGCGGATGCTCGGGCGCTGCTGGGTGCTTGTGATCGACGCACGGCGCTGGGGCGCCGTGACTACGCGCTGATCATCACGCTGCTGCGGCTCGGGCTGCGCCGTGGAGAGCTCGCTCGGATGACGCTCGATGACATCGATTGGCGCGCGGGGGAGCTGGTGGTGCGCGGCAAGGGCGGCCGTGAGGACCGGCTGCCGCTGCCCGCCGACGTCGGCGCGGCGATCGCCGGGTACCTGCGGCGCGGCCGGCCGGCTAGTGGCCGGCGGGAGGTGTTCCTGCGCGCCCGGGCTCCGTTTGAGCCGATCGAGTCGGGGACGGTGTCCTCGACCGTCCGCCGGGCGTGCCGGCGCGCCGGGATCGTGGAGGTCGGCTCGCACCGGCTGCGTCACACGATGGCGTGCGAGATGGTCGCCGCGCACGTGCCGCTTGAGCGGATCGGGCGGGTGCTGCGCCATCGCAGCCTGCAGAGCACCGCGATCTACGCGCGGGTGGACATCGAGCAGCTGCGGCCGCTGTGCGCACCGTGGCCGGGAGGGCCCGAGCGATGAGCGCGCTCAGCCGACAGGTGGAGGAGTACTTGCGGGCGCGGCGTGCGCTGGGCGTCAAGCTCGAGCGCCACGGCCGGCTGCTGCCACAGCTGGTCGCCTACTTGGAGGCCGCCGGCGCGACGACGGTCAAGCGCGAGCTGGCGATCTCGTGGGCGCGGCTGCCGGCCGACGCGCACCCACAGCACTGGGCGGCCCGGCTGGCGGTCGCGCGCGGCTTCGCCGCCTACCTGCAGACGATCGACCCCGCGACCGAGATCCCGCCAGCCGGCGTGTTCGCTATCCGATATCAGCGCCCCACGCCCTATCTGTGGTCGCAGCGGGACATCTACCGGCTGCTGGCGGCGGCGCGGGCGCTGCGCCCGCCGTTGAAGGCGGTCAGCTACGAGGCGCTGTTCGGCCTGCTCGCCGTGACGGGCATGCGCGTCGGCGAGGCGGTCGCGATCGAACTCGACGACGTCGACCTCGACGACGGCGTGATCACGATCCGCGAGCAGGTCGCCAAGCTCGAACGGGCCCGGCTGGTCCCGCTGCATCCCACGGCCGTCCAGGCGCTCGCCGGCTACCTGAGAGCACGCCAGCGGCTGTGCCCGCAGCCCAGATCGACGTCGTTCTTGCTCTCCGGCACCGGCACCACGCTGGACCGCAGCGCGGTCAGCAAAACGCTGCGCGTGATCACCATCGCGCTCGGGCTGCGGACCGAGGCCATTCACCCCCGCGCACACGATCTGAGACATAGTTTTGCTGTCAGCACGCTGATCGGATGGCAGCGTTCCGGCGTCCGGATCGACGAGCAGATCGCCGTGCTGTCGACCTTTCTCGGGCACGTCAGCCCGGCGGAGACCCATTGGTATCTGACCGCGACGCCGGAGCTGATGGGACTCGCCGCCGACCGGCTTGACCTGCGGTTCGGGGGACGGTCATGAGCGCGCTCGCGCCGTCACTGCAGGCGTACTTCGTCGACCGCCTGATCGGCCAGCGCTCGGCGAGCCCGAACACGATCGCCGCCTACCGCGACACGTTCCGGCTGCTGTTGGGCTTCGCCACCGAGCGCACCGGCACGCCACCCAGCGCCCTGGACATCGCAGCGCTCGACGCGCCGCTGATCGCCGCGTTCCTCGAGCACCTCGAGCAAGATCGGGGCAACCAGGCCGCGACGCGCAACAACCGGCTCGCGGCGATCCACTCGCTGTTCGCCTACCTCGCGCTGCACCACCCCGAGCACGCCGCCTCGATCCAGCGCGTGCTGGCGATCCCACCCAAACGAACCGAGCGCAACCTGCTCACCTACCTGACCGAACCGGAGGTCGACGCGCTGCTTGACGCCTGTGACCAGGCCACCTGGACCGGCCGTCGCGACCACGCGATGCTCGCGCTCGCGATCCAGACCGGGCTACGGATCTCCGAACTGATCCGCCTCGACTGCCGGGACATCACGCTCACCGCCGGCGCCAACGTGCACACCGTCGGCAAGGGCCGCAAGCACAGACGCACGCCGCTGATCCCAGCGACCAGGACGGTGCTCAAAGCCTGGCTTCGCGAGCGCGCCGACGCCCCCGACCAGCCGCTGTTCCCAACGACCACCGGCAAGCGCCTCAGCCGCGACGCGATCGAACGCCGGCTCGCGATCCACCTCGCGAGCGCGGCAGCGGGCTGCCCATCGATCGCCAGCAAGCACATCACGATGCACACGCTCCGGCACACCGCCGCGATGCGCCTGCTGCTCGCCGGCAACGACATCACCGTGATCGCCCTCTGGCTCGGCCACGAGCAGATCACCACGACCCAGAGCTACCTGCACGCCGACCTCACCCACAAACAGCAAGCGATCGACCGCACCAAACCGCTCGCCGCCAAACCCGGCCGCTACCGACCCCCCGACGCGCTCCTCGCCTTCCTCGAAGCGCTCTGATTATGCCGACACGCAAGCGCCCGCCGACGCTCTGAGCAGGACCTTCTCACCGAGGTCGGCATAACGAACAGGTCGGCATATTCATGGTTGTGCCGACGTCGGCACAACCATGAGTGCCGCCACACCTTCGCCTCGCTGATGATCGCCGCCGGCGTCAACGCCAAGGCCCTCTCGACCTTCCTCGGCCACGGCTCCGTGACCATCACGCTCGACCGTTACGGCCACCTCTTCCCGGGCTCCGAGAGGGAGGCCGCCGGCCTCCTCGACAGCTACCTCGAGCACAGCGTCGGAGGGGGTTCCGCGTGAGGGTGCGCTGCACGTGCGCTGCACTGCGCTGCACAGATCGGCCCTTTTCTGGGGCGAGAGGGGCCGCCTGGGATCGACCAATCCGCTCGGAACGGCGCCGAAACGCCCTGCAAATCGGCCGACTTCAGCGGAGGGGGAGGGATTCGAACCCTCGGTGGACCGAAAGGCCCACAACGGTTTCGAGACCGCGCCGAAACGGCCGCAATGCCGCATCACAACTGGAGCCTGCGTCCCGGGGGAATACAGGGGAGAATGAATCTGGCGCGGCGTTTGTGCTACCCATCAGCAGCGGAGCGCGTCAGCCGCGACGAGTTGGTGGAGGTCGTTCGGCGCGCAGTGCTGCTCGCAGGGGAAACGGCGCTCTGCTGATTGGTGGGCGGCGCTCCTGCACCTCGTCCACTGCGGGAGCCTTAGAGAGGGCGGCTCGGACGCCTGCTCCCGTGCCGAAGCGAGAGCCCGGGGTGTTTCGTTTGACGTCCCTTGACCGGCACACATCAGCGAACCACCCTTACGGCACACGCCAGGCGCCGCTCGGCAGCGAAGTCCCTGCTCAGCGGGACGCGTGTCCCGTTCAGGGTTTGGCGGATCCGAGCGGTCATTGCAACAATAGGTCTGCGATCTGTTCGATCGGCTTGTGGAAGCTCAGGCGCTTGCGGGGGCGGTCGTTGAGTTCGTCGGCGACGGCGTCGAGGTCGTCCTCGGTGACGGCGCTGAA
>JBOGXS010000070.1:0-4058 GCA_050693815.1 Thermoleophilaceae bacterium
CACCAGGGCGCCGCCCGTAAAGCCGCCCACCGCGCCTGCCGCCACGGCGGTTAGGAGGCCGGCCACCGCCGCCTCGGGCAGCAGCGACCCGGCCCAGGGAATGGGCATCCAGACGTGGCTCCAGCCCCACTCGGCCGCGAGGCCCACGGTGCCGACCAGCACGCCGGCGAGGGCGCCTGTCGCCACGGGCGAGCGCCTCGACTGGCGCCAGAAGACGGCCTCGACGAGCAGCGCCTCGACGAGGTAGAGGGGGAAGTGCGGCGTGGTCTGGTCCCAGACGCCGCCGACCATGACCGCCAGCAGGCCGCGGATCACGACGAACCCGGCGACCGCCTGCAGCGCGCCGCCGCGCCCCAGGTAGACGCGGCACGCCACGAGGCCGAGCCCGGCGGCCAGCATGATGAGGACCGGGTGGAGCACCTGGCGGAACTGGGGCACGCCGAAGTCGAACTCGCCCTGGAAGGTGGAGAGCGCGACCATGAAGCCGCCCACGAGCAGCGCGCGCCGCAGCAGGAAGAGGGACTTCGGCCCCTCGCGCTCGGGGTCGCGGCCGAGCGAGCCGATCGCCTCGGAGGTGAGCGCCATCCCGCCGAGCACGGCCAGGGAGCCGCCCCCGATCAGCATCAGGTGGGTCGGGCCCCAGAGCGTCACGTCCTGGCCGAAGAGGCGGTGCCACAGGTCGTCGAGCGGGAAGCCGGCGAGCGCGAAGGCGCCGCAGGCCACGATCACGAGCGCACCGACAGGCATCCACCAGCCGTTTCCGACGTCGAGCGCCGTGCGGCCGGGCCGGTCCTTCGCCAGCGCGATGCTCATCACTCCGGCGAGCAGCGCGCCGTAGAGGCCGACGAGGATCAGGTAGTGCGCGGGGTTGGCGAGCGGTCCCGCGTCGCGACCGTTGTCGATGTGGAGCGAGATGTCCCAGTACATGCCGAGCAACGCGGTGAGCAGCGAGACGCCGAGCAGGATCGACGGCAGCGCCGCCCACACCGGCATCGCCGTGGCGCGCTCGCCGGCGGCCGCCAGTCGGGCCAGCCAGCCGATCCGCCCGCTGCGGTGACCGGCGATCAGGAAGGCGATCGCCGCGGTGACCACGACCGCTCCGGCCGTGGCGCCGATCGCCTCGGCGGCGGCTGCGCCCCCGGCGGGCTCGTCGCCGGTGGCCTGGGCTACGAAGGTCAGCGTGTCCATGTGCAAGTCTCCATCCCGCATCGACGCATTTCCGGGCGGGTTCGGCTCGGGTTTCAACAACCGTTCCCGGACCCATAACTAACTGAACGTCCAGTCAGTCTACTGTGATAAACATCACACAACCAGCGGGCGCCGGCCCCGCCCAGGCCGGCAGGGTCGCCGGGCCGCGAGCGGCCGCAGGGAGCGGCCCGCCGTCATGAGCATCACCCCCCGCAAGCGCCTCAGCGGCCAGGAGCGGCGCGCGGCAATCCTCGACTCGGCCCTTTCGGTCTTCGCCGATCGCGGCTACCACGCCTCCTCCATCGACGACATCGCGCGCGAGGCCGGGATCTCCAAGGCGCTGATCTACGAGCACTTCTCCTCCAAGCAGGAGCTCTACGCCGAGCTGATCCAGCACCACGCGGACGAGCTTTTCGAGCGCATCGCCGCGGCCATCGAGCGGGCCGGGCGCGCGGGAGCGGCGCGGCTGACGGTCGGCGTGGGCGCCTTCTACGAGTTCGTCGAGGACCACCGGGTGGCCTGGCGCATGCTGTTCCGCGAGGTCACCGACGCCGACGTGGCCGCGGTGCTCGACCGCATCCTCGCGCAGGTCACCGCGCTGGTGGCCGCCCTGATCGCCGAGGATCCCGGCGCCCGGGCGCAGGGTGACGACGAGACGACACGGGAGCAGGCCATCCAGATGCTCGCGCAGATGGTGGTGGGCTCGGTGCAGTCGCTGGCCAACTGGTGGGCCGACCATCAGGAGATCCCGCGCGAGCGCATCGTCGAGATCACGATGGACTACGCCTGGCTTGGCCTCGACCGGCTGAGCCGGGGCGAGCGCTGGCGGCCGCCAGGCCGGTGAACTTCGCCCGCGACGTGGTCGACGCCGCCGATCCGGAGCGGCTCGCGCTCGTGGCGCTGTCCGCCGGTGGCGAGCGTCGCGAGCTCCCGTTCGGCGAGGTGGCGGATCGCTCCGCGCGGCTGGCGGGCGCCCTGGCCGGACGCGGAGTCGGCCCCGGCGACGTTGTCATGACCCTGATCGGCAACCGGCCCGAGTGGGTCTACGCGATGGTCGCCTCCTGGCGGCTGGGCGCGGTCGCGCAGCCCTGCACGGAGCAGCTGCGGCCGGCGGACCTGCGGGCTCGAATCGAAGCGGTCGAGCCGCGCGCGCTCGTGGCCGGCGAGCGCGACGTCCAGCTGGCGCTCGACGCGGGTTTCGACGGCGCGCTGCTCGTGGTCGGCGATGGCCCGGGGGCCGCCCGCCGCGATGCTCCGGGCGGCGCCGGCCAGGACTTCCTGGCAGCCGATCGCGCCGCGCCCGCCGAGGTCGTCCCCGAGGATCCCGCGCTGATCGTGTTCACCTCCGGCACGGCCGGCGAGCCCAAGCCGATCCGGCACGGCGCGCGCTACCTCGCCGGCCAGCGCGTGCAGGCCGAGCACTGGTACGGCGCCCGCCCGGACGACCTGTGCTGGTGCACGGCGGCCAGCGGCTGGTCGCTGTCGGCCCGCAACGCCTTCGTGGCTGCCTGGCTGCGCGGCGCGGCCGCGCTGCTGCACGACGCCCGCTTCGATCCCGAGCAGCGCCTCGACGTGCTCGAGCGCGAGCGGGTCGGCGTGCTCTGCATGTCGCCGACCGAGTACCGCGCGATCGCCAAGCGGTGCGAGCTGCGATCGCTGCCGGCCCTGCGCCACGCGGTGGCCGCGGGCGAGCCGCTCAACCCCGAGGTGGTGCTGGCCTGGGAGGAGGGGGTCGGCGTGGCGGTGCACGACGGCTACGGGCAGACGGAGACCGGCCACCTGGCCGGTATGCCGATCGGGCCGCCGGTCAGGCCGGGCTCGATGGGCCGGCCGCTGCCCGGGGTCCGGGCCTGGATCGACGAGGGCGAGCTGGTGGTCGACCCGGCCACCGTGCCCACCTTCTTCCTCGACGGCCCGCGCGACCGCCCGTGGCGCACCGGCGACCGCGTGCGCGAGGACGAGGACGGCTACCTCTGGTTCGAGGGCCGCACGGACGACGTGATCGTCTCCGCCGGCTACCGGATCGGCCCGTTCGAGGTGGAGTCCGCGCTGGTGTCACACCCCGCCGTGGCCGAGGCGGCGGCGGTTGCGGCGCCCGACGAGGTGCGCGGCCAGGTAGTGCGCGCCGTGGTGGTGCTCCGGCCGGGGCACGAGCCGAGCGCCGCGCTCGCCGAGCGGATCCAGGAGCACGTGAAGGAGCAGGCGGCCCCCTACAAGTACCCGCGCGTGGTGGACTTCGCGCCCGAGCTGCCCAAGACGCCGAGCGGGAAGATCAAGCGCGCGCAGCTGCGCGGCGCCCGGCCAGGAATCAGCGGGGGTCCTGGGGAGTGAGCCCCCGGCTGTCATCGACGCGGCCCTACGCGCCGGCGCGCTCGTAGACCTCGTCCAGCAGCGCGGTGGGATCCTCGATGGCGAAGTTCTCCTCGAGGTAGCGAGCGGTCTCGTCTCGGGGCGAGCCGTTGAGCGCCATGTTCAGGGCAACCAGCCGCACGTCCTCCACGTCCGCGCCACCGTCCTCGGCGACCGGCTCGTCGGTGTCCGTCGCCTCGGGCGTCGCCTCGTCGACTTCCGCCTCCAGGTCCTCGGCCTCGCTCTCGACCGTCTGCGGCACGGGGTCCGAGGTCGGCTCGACGGCGTCGGCCGGCACGAGCTCCGTGGGCTCGACCTCCTCGTCGGTCCCGGCGCCGGCGGGCGCGTCGACCCCCACCTCCACGCCCAGCGCCATGGCCTCGTCGCGCAGCTCCCCGAGGGCCCGCTCGATCTCCTCGGCGCGTTCGAGCACGCGGGCCGACGCCGCGTGGACGAGGTCCAGCCGCTCGGCGGCCTCGGCCGTGGAGCGCGCGCGGGCCTCCTCGGCCTCGGAGTCCGCC
>JBOGXS010000071.1:0-1648 GCA_050693815.1 Thermoleophilaceae bacterium
CGGCGGAGGCCGTAGCGGTCGCTGAACGGCGGCAACCAAGGGGGTCCGTCACGTTTGGGGAATATAGGTCCGCTTTCGTGACGAACCCCCTGGAATCGGCGGTCCGGGAGCCGCCGGCCGTCTTCACCCGGGCAGCTCGATCGAGCCGTCCTCGTAGATGGTCCAGCGCGGGTTGTGGGCGATCTCCCAGGGGTGGCCGTCGGGGTCGACGATCGCTGCCGAGTAGCCGCCCCAGAAGGTCTCGGCCGGCTCTCGCACCACCTGCGCCCCGGCGGCCCGGGCCTCCTCGGTCACCGCGTCGACCTCGGCCGGCGAGCGCACGTTGTGGGCCAGCGTGACCCCGCCCCAGCCGCCGCCGTCCTCCACCCCGCTGTCCTCGGCCAGCCGGGCGCGGTCCCAGAGCGCCACCACCATCCCGCCCGCCTGGAAGAAGACGACGTCGTCGTCCGGCGCGGCCCGGGTGCGCCAGCCGAGCGCCTCGTAGAAGCGGCGCGAGCGCGCAAGGTCGCGCACGCCGAGCGTGATCAGGCTGAGTCGCTGCTCCATGGCCCGTACACCTACAGGGGGCGGTGCCTTCGGCCGCTCATGGCGCGAGTCGCACTCCGTACTCGGCAAACGCGGCGTCCCGCGTGAGCAGGCTGAGATCGTCCTGGAGCGCATGGGCGACCAGGACTCGATCGAACGGATCGCCGTGGTGGCGTGGCAGCTCCGCGGCCGCCTCGAGCAGGATCGCCGACAAGTCGAGCATGCGGAACTCGGCCGCCAGCACGGCACTCAAATGGCGGGGAGCGTGCAGCCTTCCCGCTTGACGCTTGATCGCCGCCTCCCACACCGATATCGGGCTCAGGCAGCGGTCGATCGCTGGATCGACCATCAGCGATCGCTCCTCTACGGTGAGGCGCGCCGGATCTCCGAGAGCCCAGAGGGCGATGTGCGTGTCGATGAGTACGGCGCTCAATCCTCAATCGCTGTAGGGCCCGAACTCGGGCAGCGGCTCATCGAAGTCGGAGCCGAGCTCGATCTCTCCCGCGAGCACGCCGAGTCGGACCGGCGCATGTTCGGCACTGATCGCGACAAGCCGTGCCGCGGGCGTTCCGTTGCGGGCGATGATGACCTCCTCGCCGCTCTCCGCGGCGGCGACGAGCTCGCTGAGCGTGGTCTTGGCCTCGTGCATGTTCACCTGCATAGCTAGGAGCTTAGCTAAAGTACCGGTGAGCGTGCTCGACGTGGTGATGGTCGTCTCCGTGCTGGCCGCGCTGGCCGCCTTCGGCGCCTGGTACGTGATCACGAACCCGACCCCGCCGAACGTGGGCGGCCCGGGGCCGTCGAAGGACTGAGCAGCGCCGTCCGGGCCAGCGGCTCGTAGAGGGCGCCCTGGGGGCGCAGGGTCGAGCGGTAGAGCGTCAGCTCGCGCGCCTCGAAGGAGGTGCCGGGCGGCGCCGGGGCGTCGGGCAGCGGTGCCACTCGCCGCTCGCCTCTCTTCACGCGCGCGAGCGTGAGGTGGGGCCAGAAGGGGCGCTTCTCCGGCCGGTACCAGCGCCCCGCCTCGAGCGCGCCGGAGATGGCGCCCTGGACCCGGCTCGCCCGGTCCTCATCGTCCTCGAGGGCGAGCGCGAACAGGCGCGGCGAGCGCGGCGGCAGCGCGCGA
>JBOGXS010000072.1:0-7555 GCA_050693815.1 Thermoleophilaceae bacterium
CGAGCGCGCCCGAGAACGTCTCGATCTCGGCCGCCATGTTCTCGCTCGCGATCTGCATGTACGCCACCCGCAGCTGGGCGTCGCCGCGGTCGAGCTCCTCGTCGTAGGCGTCGAGCTCCGGCTGGGAGTGCAGGCCGGCCTGGAACACCTCGCACTCGGGGCAGCGCAGCAGGACGAACCAGGAGTCCCGCTCCGCCGGCTCCCACTCGACCGGCTGGACGAGCGAGGAGGAGCAGTTGGGGCAGATGTGGAGACTCGAGGTGGCGGTCCGGGACATGGACCGAAGCCTGGCGGCACCCGGCGCCTCCCGGAATGCGGCCAGCCCGCCTCTTGGGGTTCGGCTGACCGTAGTCAGACCCCGATCTCCGCCACCGGCACCTCCTCCCAGCCGCGCCGCTCCAGAAGGGTCTGACGGCCCGTGTGTCGAATGCAGAGCGTGCCGATGAAGACGCCCCGTTCGCGCTTGCGCAGCACCGCGTACCACATCGTCGACGCGTCCCTCGGGCCCTGGATCGGGTGCCAGGGCGACCGTGGCTGCTCGAGCTCGTCGACCTGCCCGGCCTCGGCGAGCTGAGTGCGAGTGGCCACCCGTCCGTCCTCGGTGTTGACGAAGAACGAGCCCACATCCGATGAGCCTAGAGCCGGCCAGGTGGCGCGGGGGTCCGGGGGCGTGAGTCCCCGGGTCGAGATCGCTTGGGCGGCAGCGCTGGCCGGCTTCGACGCCTGGCAGCGCCGCCGCGGCATGGGGGAGAAGACGCGGCGGGCGTACGGGGTCGACCTGGCCCAGCTGGCCGAGTGGGCGGCCGGCCACGGACGCGAGCCCTCCCAGCTCTCTCACCGCGAGCTGCGTCGCTTCGCCGCGGTGCTCGGCGAGCGCGGGGCGGTCAGGTCCACTGTGGCCCGCAAGCTGGCCGCCATCCGCACCTTCTATCGCCACCTGCTCGAGCGCGGCGAGATCGACGCGAACCCGGCCGACCTCGTCTCGAGCCCCAAGAAGGACTCGCACCTGCCGAACGTGCTCAAGCCCGCCGAGGTGGTGGAGCTGCTCGAGGGCATCCCCGCCTCGACGCCGCTAGACCTGCGCGACCGCGCCCTGTTCGAGCTTGCCTACGCCGCCGGGCTGCGGGCCGAGGAGCTCGTCAACCTGGACATCGAGGACGCCGACGCCGACGCCGAGCAGGTGCGCGTCGAGGGCAAGGGAGGGCACACGCGCGTGGTCCCGGTGGGCGAGCACGCCTGGAGGGCGCTCGAGCGCTACCTGGCGCGGGCCCGGCCGGCGCTCGACGCCGGGGAGAGCCGGGCCCTGTTCCTGTCCAAGTCCGGCCGCCGGCTGTCCACGTCCGACGTCCGGCGCCGCCTGATGCTCCAGGGCGGCCGCGCGGGCGTCTCCCCGCACTCGCTGCGGCACTCGTTCGCCACCCACCTGCTCGAAGGAGGCGCCGATCTGCGCACGATCCAGGAGCTGCTAGGGCACTCGTCGATCAGCACGACCCAGACCTACACTCGGGTAGAGTCGAGGCGCCTGAAGAGGGCGTACGCGCGGTCTCACCCGCGAGCGTGAGCGACAGCCACAGATGGAGACAAACCTCAAGGCGATAGAGCTCAGAGACCTCTGGCGCCGGTACAAGGACGACCGGGACGAGAAGGCTCGCGAGCGCCTCGTGCTCGCCTACGCCCCGCTGGTCAAGTACGTAGCGGGCCGGATGTCGAGCGGGCTTCCGTCGCACGTGGAGGAGGCCGACCTCATCTCCTACGGCCTGCTCGGCCTGATCTCCGCGATCGAGCGCTTCGAGCCCGAGCGGGAGATCAAGTTCGAGACCTTCGCGATCACCCGTATCAAGGGCTCGGTCATCGACGAGCTGCGCTCGCTCGACTGGGTCCCGCGGTCGGTGCGCACCAAGGCACGCGAGATCGAGAAGGCGAACGCCAAGCTCGAGCACCAGCTGCACCGGGCGCCCACCGACCAGGAGATGGCCGAGGCGCTCGGGATCGAGGTGGAGGAGTTTCAGGAGTCGCTGGTGCGGATCTCCAACTCGTCGGTGGTCGCGCTCGACGAGCTCTGGACCGTGTCGGACTCGTCGGGCGACCAGGTCTCGCTGCTGGACACGATCCAGGACCCTGCCGCCGTGGACCCGGCGCTGGAGATGGACACCACCGAGATGAAGGACCGCCTGGCCGACGCGATCGCGCGCCTGCCCGAGCGGGAGAAGCTGGTCGTGGCCCTCTACTACTACGAGAACCTCACCCTGCGGGAGATCGGCGAGGTGCTCGGCGTGACCGAGTCGCGCGTGTCGCAGCTGCACACGAAGGCGGTGCTGCGGCTCAAGTCGCGGCTCCAGGGCGACCCGATCGCCGAGGCGAGCTAGCTCGCGAAATGCCGCGGCGCCGCGCCCACCGCTATCGGGACGAGGTGGCCACCCGCGCCCGCCAGCAGGCGGTGGTGGCCGAGCTCGGCCAGCGGGCCTTGGGCGGGCTTTCGCTCGACGAGCTGATCGACGAGGCCGTCGCGCGCGTGGCGGGCGAGCTCGGGACCGACTTCGTGTCGCTGCTCGAGTTGACCGGCGACCGTCGCGGCATGCTCGTCCGGGCCGGGCACGGACTGCCCGAGGGCGTGCTGGGTGGCGTCCTTCCGGCGTCGGCGCAGGACCTGCCCGGCTACGCCCTCCACTCGGACCGGCCCATCGTGATCGCGGATTTCGCCACGGAGACGCGCTTCGACCCCTCGCCGGTGCAGCGCGACCTGGGCGTGGTGAGCGCGCTGGCGGCGCCGATCGGCGCCCGCGGGCGCCACTTCGGCGTGATCGGCGCGCACAGCCGCACGCCCCACACCTTCAGCCCCGAGGACGCGAACTTCCTCCAGTCGATCGCCAACGTCCTGGGCGCGGCCGCCGAGCGCGCCCGCCACGAGGAGCAGGTTCGCGACAGCGAGGCCCGCTTCCGCGAGCTGGCCGACACCACGCCGGCGCTCATGTGGATGACCGACGCGGAGGGCGGGGTGACCTTCGTGAACGAGGGCTGGCTGCGCTTCACCGGCCGCACGCGGATCGAGGAGATGGGCGACACGTTCGCCTCGAGCGCCCATCCCGAGGATCGCGCGGCGCTGCTGTCGGCCTGGCGCGAGGCGTTCGCCGGGCGCTCGGAGTTTCGCTTCGAGTACCGCCTGATGCACCACGACGGCACCTACCGGTGGGTGCTGGAAGTGGGCACGCCGCGCTACGCCCAGGGCGAGTTCGTGGGGTACGTGGGCACGGCGACCGACATCCACGAGCGCAAGCAGATCGAGGACGCGCTGCGCGAGTCGGAGGCCAGCTTCCGCGATCTGGCCAACACGGCGCCGGTGATGATCTGGACCACCGACGAGCGCGGCCTCGTGACCTTCGTCAACGAGGGCTGGCTGCGCTACACGGGCACGAAGCTGGAGGAGGAGCTGGGGCCGAGCTGGTCGCTCGGCGTCCATCCCGACGACGCGCCCGCGGTGCTCTCCTCCTGGAACGAGAAGCTCGCCGCGCGCCAGCCCTGGGAGCTCGAGTACCGGCTGCGCGGCCGCAGCGGCGAGTACCGCTGGATCGTCGACCGCGGGGTCCCGCGCTACGAGGCGGGGCGCTTCGTGGGCTATGTCGGCACCGCGATCGACATCCACGAGCGCAAGACGATGGAGGCCCGCCTGCGCGAGGTGTACGAGCGCGAGCACACGATCGCCGAGACCCTGCAGCGCAGCCTGCTGCCGGAGCGCCTGCCGCGCGTCGAGGGGCTCGAGATCGCCGCGCGCTACCTCCCCGCCGGGAGGGGAGCGGCCGTGGGAGGCGACTGGTACGACGCGCTCGAGCGCGCCGACGGCCGCGTGGCGGTGGTGGTGGGCGACGTGGTGGGCCACGGCCTGCGCGCCGCCGCGGTCATGGGCCAGCTGCGAAACGCCTTTCGCGCCTACGGGCTGACCGAGGCGTCGCCGGCCGAGGTGATGGCTCGGGTGAACCGGCTGGTGATGACCGGGGGAGAGGAGGCGATGGCAACTGTCCTCTACCTCGTGCTCGACCGCGAGACGGGCGAGCTGACGTTCGCCAGCGCCGGCCATCCGCCCCCGCTCGTGCTCGGCTCCGACGGCGCCCGCTTCCTCGAGGGCGGGCGCTCGGTGCCGGTGGGCGCCGCCGACCCGGGCGTGTTCCGCGAGGCCGGCGCCGTGCTGGAGCCGGGCGCCTCGCTGCTGCTCTACACCGACGGCCTCGTCGAGCGGCGCGACACTCCGCTCGAGGAGCGGCTCGACGAGCTGGCCGAGGCCGCCCGCCGGTCGGAGGGCGGGCTCGAGTCGCTGTGCGACGCCGTGCTGGCCGGGGTGCTGGGCGACCAGGTGCCGAGCGACGACGTGGCGCTCCTGGCGGTCTCCCCGCGGCCGGCCGCCGCCGACGCGCTGCGGGTCTCCCTGCCGGCCGAGCCCGAGTCGCTGGCCGGCCTGCGGCGGCGCCTGGGGCGGTTCCTGCACGCGGCGGGGGCGAGCGAGATGGAGGCCTACGAGATCATCCTGACCGTGTGCGAGGCGGCCGGCAACGCGATCGAGCACGCCTACGGGCCGAGCGACGCCAACTTCGACGTGGAGGCCACCTTCCGGAACGGCACGCTCGTGGCGGTGGTGCGCGACAGCGGCAGCTGGCGCGAGCGGCGCGGCGCCCACCGCGGCCGCGGGCTTCAGATCATCGAGGGGCTGATGGACGACGTGGAGGTCTCGAGCGAGCCCGAGGGCACGGTGGTCCGGATGACAAGGCGGCTGGCCGCGTGACCTCGGCCGAGGTCGCGATCGAGCGGCGCGGCGGGACCGTCGTGGCGCACCTGAGCGGCGAGGTCGACATGACCAACGCCGCCCGCGTGCGCGAGGAGCTGCTGGTGTCGGTGCCCAACGACGCCCTGGCGCTGGTCGTCGACCTCGACGGCTGCCGCTACCTCGACTCGGGCGCGATCGAGGTCGTGTTCGACCTGTCGCGCCGGCTCGGCCGCCGGCGCCAGGAGATGCGGCTGGTGGTGCCCGCCACATCTCCGCTGGCGCGGGTGCTGGCGATCACCGACGTGGGGACCGTGGCCCCGATCCACGAGACCCTCGATTCGGCGCTCTCCCAGTAGTCTGAAACCATCCGGGGGCTCACGCCCCCGGGCCCCCCGGCGGTGCCTGGCCGCCGGGGTCGAGCGAGGGAAGGAGGCGCATGGCACACGAATCGCCCAAGAGGATCCGAAACGTGGCCTTGGTGGGCCACCGGGGCAGCGGGAAGACGAGCGTGAACGAGGCGCTGCTGTTCACGGCGGGCGCGGTCAACCGGCTCGGCTCGGTGGCGGACGGGACGACCGTCTCGGACTCGGCGGTGGACGAGAAGGCGCGCGAGATGTCGATCTCCGCGAGTCTCTCGTCGTTTCGCTGGCAGGACCGCAAGGTCAACCTGGTCGACACGCCCGGCGAGCCCAGCTTCGCGGCCGACGCCCTCGCCGCGCTGCGCGTCTGCGAGAGCGCCGTGTTCGTGATCAACGGCGTGATGGGCGTCGAGGTGACCACCAGCCGGCTCTGGGAGCGCGCCGCCGACCTGGGCCTGGCGCGCACCGTCTTCGTCAACATGCTCGACCGCGAGCGCGCCGACTTCTTCCGAGCGCTCGACTCGCTCAAGCAGGCCTTCGGCCCGCACGTGGTGGCCACCGAGATCCCGATCGGCTCCGAGCACGAGCTGCAGGGCGTGATCGACCTGGTCGACATGAAGGCCTATCGCTACGACGGCGCCGAGCGCGACAACTCCGAGGAGATCGAGATCCCGGCCGAGCTGGCCGACCGGGCCCAGGAGTACCGCGAGAAGCTGATGGACGAGGTGGCCGAGGTCTCCGACGAGCTGATGGAGCGCTACCTCGAGGGCGAGGAGATCTCCCACGACGACACGGTCGGCGCGCTCAAGACCGGCGTGACCGAGGGCCGGCTGTTTCCGGTCACCTGCGGCGCCGCCACCCGCAATCTGGGCGCGGACCGCCTGCTCGACGCCTTAGTCGAGGACCTGCCCTCGCCGGCCAAGCGCGGCTCTGTAGAGGTGGATGGCGTGACCCTCGAGCCCGACGAGTCGAGGGGGCTCGTGGCGTTCGTGTTCAAGACCCTGGCCGACCCCTACGCCGGGCGCGTGAACCTCTTCCGGGTCTACCAGGGGGTGATGAAGCACGACTCGCACGTGTGCAACTGCCGCGCCCACGTCAAGGAGCGCATCGGCCAGCTGCTCGTGCCGCAGGGCAAGGACTCAGAGCACGCGGACGCCTTCGGCCCGGGCGACATCGGCGCCGTGGCCAAGCTCAAGGAGACCCACGCCGGCGACGTGCTGGCCGAGCAGGACCACGAGGTCCCGCTGCGGCTGCCCACGATGCCGCGGCCGGTCATGGCCTTCGCGATCGAGGCCAAGGCCAAGGGCGACGAGGAGAAGATGGGCCAGGCGCTGCGCCGCCTCCGGGAGGAGGACCCCACGATCGACTTCCACCGCGACGAGCAGACCGGGGAGCAGATCCTCGCCGGGATCACGCAGATCCACGTGGAGGTGATCGTCGAGCGCATGAAGGAGCGCTTCGGCGCCGAGGTGGAGCTGCACCCGCCGCACGTGCCGTATCGCGAGGCGATCAAGGGCGGAGCCAAGGCCCACGCCCGCTACAAGAAGCAGACCGGGGGACGCGGTCAGTTCGCCGACTGCCACATCGAGATCGCGCCGCAGCCGCAGGGCGAGGGCTTCGAGTTCGTCAACGCGATCAAGGGCGGGGTGATCCCCGGCGGTTTCATCCCCGCGGTCGAGAAGGGCGTCGCGGAGGCGATGCGGGCGGGCGTGGTGGCCGGCTTCCCGGTCCAGGACGTCAAGGTCACGCTCTACGACGGCCAGCACCACTCGGTCGACTCGTCGGAGATGGCGTTCAAGATCGCCGGCTCGATGGCGTTCAAGGACGCGATGGAGAACGCCCAGGCGGTGCTGATGGAGCCGATCATGACCGCGACGGTGGCCGTGCCCGAGGGGTACGTGGGCGACGTGATCGGCGACCTCAACTCACGCCGCGGGCGACCGCTCGGGATGGAGCCGAAGGGCTCGGTGACCGAGATCAAGGCCGAGGTGCCGATGGCCGAGATGCTGAGCTACGCCCCCGACCTGCGCGCGATCACCGGCGGCCAGGGCGAGTACTCGATGGAGCCGGCCCGCTACGAGGAGATACCGGCACACATCGCGCAAGGAGTCGTGCAGGAGACGCGTAAGGAGCAGGAGGCGGTCAAGGCCTAGCCTCGAAGCAGCCGGCTCGGCCGGCTGCGCGCGGATCGCTCTCCTATCATCGGGGCGGGATGAAGAAGGAGCTTCGACCGGTCCACGACGTCGTGAGCTGCGACGTCTGCGGGCGCACGATCCTGAAGGGCGAGCACACCGAGGCCTACCTGGCCCCCGGCGGCGATCGCCATCAGGTCTGCGACCTGTGCGCCGCGCGCGCCCAGCACCACGGCTGGATCCGCGAGTCGGACGCCGGCCACATGCCAGCGCGCACGCCGCGCTCGGAGCCGCGCCGCGGGGTGCTGGGC
>JBOGXS010000073.1:0-6017 GCA_050693815.1 Thermoleophilaceae bacterium
CACGCAGGCCCGCCGCACCGCCGCCGGCCACGAACACGTCCGCGTGGCGGCGGCGGTACTCGGTGCGCCACTCGCGCTCGCGCTGGTCGGTGCGCAGCCTGCCGAGCCCGGCGGCGTGGCGCAGCACCTTCTCGTAGAGCGGCCACAGCCGGCGCGGGCGGATGAAGGTCTTGTAGTAGAAGCCGGGCGGCGTGAACGGGCCGCCCAGGCGGTCGGTGGCGCGCATCACGTCGAAGTCGAGCGACGGCGATGCGTTCATGTGCTCGACCTCCATCCCCTCGCGCACCGGCTCGGTGCAGGCGCGCACGCCGGGCGCGCCGTCCACCTGGACGAGGCAGTTGGGGCACTGGCCGGCGCAGCACAGGAGGCCGCGCGGGCGGTGGTACTTGAAGCTGCGCGAGAAGGTGCGCCGGCCCGAGGCGAACAGCGCCGAGCCGATCGTGTCCCCCTCCAGCCCGGCGACGCGCTTGCCGTCGAACGTGAAGCGGACCTCGCGCTCGCGGTCGATGCGCTCGCCCTCGCGGGGAGGCAGCCTGGTCACGGCAGCTCCGTCCCGAGCACCTCGTTGGTGCGCGTGTCGCGCTCGGCCAGGAACCAGGCGCCGCAGCCCGAGCGATGGAACCACCACTCGCGCTGAACGCCCGCCACGTTGCGGCGAAAGTAGTTGTAGGCGTTCAGCTCGCGCTGCGAGGGCGCCGGGCCGGGCCGCGGGTTGACCTCTCCCCCGAAGCCGAAGTCGGTCACCTCGCGCGGGCCGCAGTTGGGACAGGTCAGGACGAAGGAC
The DNA here is from genome assembly GCA_050693815.1 of Thermoleophilaceae bacterium. Taxonomy (GTDB): domain Bacteria; phylum Actinomycetota; class Thermoleophilia; order Solirubrobacterales; family Thermoleophilaceae; genus JACVRW01. Next base: position 785 of record JBOGXS010000073.1, read on the forward strand.
ACGGTGTCTGCCGACGGACCCCGGCTCCGGTTGCTAGGGCCCGGCGATCGTAAACAAATTTGCTCAAGGCTTCAACCGTACAGCTCCGAGCAGCGAGAGCCGTCGTTCGGCGTAGCCCGCCTCGGCGTCCGTTGAACCGGGGCCCGGTCGGCGACTCTCACAGTCGAGAGCGCGCCACGACTAGGATGGCGGGTCGGGGAGAACGGTGTACCCGAAGATCCTGCAGGCGTGAGCGGCGAGGTCGTCAGGAATATCGTTGCTATCGGTGGCAGGGAGGGTGACTAGCGTCGGGTGCTCCACAGGCCCGGCATCACCAAACCAGGCGATCCCGACCAGCTTCTGCCTGAGATCGTGTCGTAGGCGCCAGCGAATGGCCGGATACCGGCTTTGTATCGCGTCGGCGAGAGCGTTGGCGCCGGTGTAGTCGGCACCAGAGGTCAGCGCCGTCGTGACCCCGGCTTTAAGCGCCCGGCGAACGGTGAGGTCGCAGACCCGCACGTCATGTCCAAGCGTCGCCACCGCGAGCGACCTCGCGCGAATTTCCCCCTCCGCCAGCAGCATGCGGGTGCGAAATACCTCAACCCAAGCGCCCAAGGGATCCTCGGCCCAATAGCAGGCTCCACGGCCAGGCGTGCGGCTCGGGTCGAAACGACCCCTGCCGGACCCGTCGAAGAACCACGGCGCGCGCGATGTCCAGTGAATGCGGTAGAGCTTCGTGCCAGTCTTGAGCGTCTTCCCGGGGAGCCTCTCGACATCGACTGTCACTGTGCGGCGCGCGCCGCATCCCGCCCCGCGGCCGTAAGCAGACGGTCGGGATCGCCGCCGCTTCGGATCCATTCGACAGGATCAGTGTCGTCCAGCTCCGGGTGGTTCGTGAGGAACCAGCTCGCGGCCGACCACGGGGTGATGCGACCGTCTTCCACGAGCACCCGGTGTGCCTCGGCTAGGCGAAATCGATCCTCACCGTCGGTTCCGGCGAACTGCCAGGCGGGAAATCGTCGCCCACCATCGTAAGTCAGGGCGATCAGCCTATGTGCCTTTGCCAGCGTGCTGACCCGCTGTTTGCTGACCCCGAGAACCGCTACGACGTCCTTGGTCTCCCAGAGCTCACCCAACCCTTGCTCCCACGCCCGCTCCGCAGCTGCGAGGCGAGCTGCACGGCGAACCGTGGCGGAATCAGGTGGCGCGTCCCCCAGTAGCGACCGCAGCTCATCGGCGAAGATCTCGGCAACGGCACCGAACGCATCCGTGGCGACCGGGCGCTCCGCAACGCAGGCCCGAAGCTCCTCAAGGTCCCGCTCGAGCTCGCGCAGCTTCGCAGCGACATCGTTGACAAGTGCCTCGACCGCTTCGGTCGAGCGAGCCGTTGCGTTCGGATCGGCCGACGCACTGCCACGCTGAACAAGCCGGCTCACGATTCTCTGGGCCTCCTCGGCTGGCACGCGTCCGTGCTCGACCGCCGCGCCGAGCACCTCCTCAATGCGATCACGCGACAGCTTGGCCGACGCACCGATCGCCTTCTTCGTGGATCGACCGGCGGCCGAAGCCTTCCGCCCGGCCGGAGCGGCGGAGGCCCGTGCGCTTCTCGAGCGACGTGTGCTGGACCGCTTGGATGTCGACGTACGCCGCCCGGACGAGGGTTGACAGGCATGACGCAGAGTCTAGTTGAAGTCGTCAACCCTGACAATACGGCTCGTCGAGGACGTAGTCATACAACACCTGACTCTCGCAACCGCACCGCGGCGAAGACGGCGACCTCACGCGCTCGACATCAGATCGCGCCAGGAGCGCCCGCCGACGCCTTTCTGTCGCCGATCGCGTTCCGTGTCTCAGCGGCCGGGCGCGAACTTCCTGGCGCCAACGGCCATCGCCGTCCAAAGCGGAATCTCGATGGTTTCGGTCAGCGGCTGCTTCCCTTCCAGCATGCCGCGCACGTGCACCGCGGCCAGCAACCACGCACCCACCTCCGTCGCCCGAAACCACGCCGTGCGACTTGCGGGTTCGCGCGCCGCCTTCAGCCCCTCGACTCCGAACCCGATCGCGAGCGCCCCGAGGCATCGTCCGAAGTAGAGTCCGACATCAGTCCTGGGCTCGCGGCTCCACCGTAACGTCCGCGCAAAGCCGAACGGCTCCAAGAACAGCCACACACCAGCTCCCATCTGGGTCGATCCGGCGCCCGCCGCGAACCTCCGGGCCGGTGTAAGGTCGTCGCGCATCGCTGGATGGTATCCCAGCGCCGATGACGTCGTGACACGGCGGCCGCAACCGCTTTGGCGTCGTCGGAGTCGCTCGGGCGGCCGGCCTCGGATAATGACGCGGTGGTGGAGCGGAACCTTGAGAGAGTGCGGCGGGGTTATGAGGTCCTCAATCGTGGCGATGTCGACCGATTCGTGACGGCGACTGCTCCGGCCACCCCGCTGTCGTCTTCTGGCCGCCAGCCCCGCCTACTGCGAAGGACTAAACGCGGGCGCGCGCAAACGTTGTTGCGCTCGCTCCGGCGCGTCGGAAACCAACAGGCCGGAACAGAGCCAGCCACGTTCCGGTCCGATAGTAGACTAAGTCCATGACTAAGTTCGTAGGGGTCCACGAGGCAAAGACGACCCTGTCCCAGCTGCTGGAGCGCGTCTCGGTCGGCGAGGAGATCGTGATAACCCGCCGTGGCGAGGAAGTAGCCCGGCTGGTCCCGGCGCGCCGGCCCCGCGGTCGGCGCCTCGGGATGGATCGCGGCGCGTACGTCGTGCCGGCCGACTTCGACGCGCCCCTCCCCGACGAGCTGCTCGCCTCATTCGACCGCTGAGGCTGCTCCTCGACACGCACGTCTTCCTGTGGCTCCAGACCGAGCCCGAGCGGCTCGGCGACCGGCTGGCCCTGGTGGAGGATCGACGCACCGAGCTCCTCCTCTCGGCGGCGAGCTCCTGGGAGATCGCGATCAAGTACGGGCTGGGTCGGTTGCCGCTCCCCGAGCCACCCGAGCGCTACGTTCCCGAGCGCATGCGCGCGCTCGGCGCGCAGGGCGTGGCGGTCGAGCACTCGCATGCGCTCGCCGTCGGCTCGCTGCCGCCGCTTCACCGCGACCCCTTCGATCGGCTGCTCGTCGCGCAAGCCCGAGCCCTGGGCGTGCCGATCCTGACCGCGGATCCGGCGCTGGCGCCCTACCCGGCGGAGACGCTGGTCGTGGAGGGCTAGTGGTCCGTCCTGGAAGTACTGGCCCCGCTTTGGCGAGCGACTGGGCGTGGCCGGCGAGTCCGAGAGCGCAGCCAACGCCGAAGCATTGGCGAGCATCGCGGGCGACGCCGGGCGCGTCCAGGCGCCGCCAAAACGGGTCAGAACTGACAGGACGGGCCACTAGGGCGAGCCGGGCACCCAGCCCGTCCCGGCCAGCGGCACCCGGGCCATCGCCGCCGCCTCCACCGTGAGCGCCACGAGATCCTCGGGCTCGAGGTTGTGCACGTGCGACTTCCCGCAGGCGCGCGCCAGCGTCTGCGTCTCGAGCGTGATCGTGCGCAGGTAGTTGGCCAGGCGGCGGCCGCCCAGCTCGGGGTCGAAGCGCGCGGCCAGCTCGTCGTCCTGGGTCGAGATCCCGGCCGGGTCGCGGCCCTCGTGCCAGTCGTCGTAGTAGCCGGCCGCGCTGCCGATCGCGGCGTAGCCCTCCTCGTGCTCGGGCGAGTTGTCGCCCAGCGCGATGATGGCGGCCACTCCGATCGAAACGGCGTCGGCGCCGAGCGCGAGCGCCTTGGCCACGTCGGCCCCCGAGCGGATGCCGCCGGAGACGACCAGCTGCACCTTGCGGTGCATGCCGAGCTCGGTCAGGGCCTCCACCGCGGGCCGGATCGCGGCCAGCGTGGGGATGCCCACGTGCTCGATGAGGACCTCCTGGGTGGCGGCCGTGCCGCCCTGCCCGCCGTCCAGAACCACCACGTCGGCGCCCGCCTTGACCGCCAGCGCCACGTCGTAGTAGGGCCGCGTGGCCCCGACCTTCACGAACACCGGCTTCTCCCAGTCGGTGATCTCGCGCAGCTCGCCGATCTTTATCTCCATGTCGTCCGGGCCGGTCCAGTCCGGGTGGCGGCAGGCGCTGCGCTGGTCGATCCCCTTGGGCAGGTCGCGCATCTCGGCGACGCGGTCGGAGATCTTCTGGCCGAGCAGCATGCCGCCGCCGCCCGGCTTGGCGCCCTGCCCCACCACGATCTCGATCGCATCGGCCCGGCGCAGGTCGTCCGGGTTCATCCCGTAGCGCGAGGGCAGCAGCTGGTAGACGAGCAGGCTGGAGTGCTCGCGCTCCTCGGGGGTCATGCCGCCGTCGCCGGTCGTCGTGCTGGAGCCCATCTCGCTGGCGCCGCGCCCGAGCGCCTCCTTGGCCGGCGCCGAGAGGGCGCCGAAGCTCATCCCGGCGATCGTGATCGGGATCCGCAGGTGCAGCGGCTTGGAGGCGTTGCGGTCGCCGAGCACCACGTCGGTGTCGCAGCGCTCGCGATAGCCCTCGAGCGGGTAGCGCGACACGCTCGCCCCCAGGAACACGAGGTCGTCGAAATGGGGCACGCGCCGCTTGGCGCCGAAGCCGCGGATGTCGTAGATGCCCTCGCGCGCGGCGCGCTGGATCTCGTGGATCGCGTGGCGGTCGAAGATCGCGCCCTCGCGGAGCGCCGTGCGCGAGGGCGCGGGCTGGCCCGCGCCGGAGCGATCGCTCTCCATCAGTACTCGCCGGCGTTGTCGACGTCGAAGTTGTAGAGCCGCCGCGCCGAGCCGTAGCGGCGGAACTCGGACGGATCGCAGCCGCTCACCTCGGCGCGCTCGAGCAGCGCGCCCAGCTCGGCCAGGTGCTCCTCGCGTATCTCCTTCTCGATGCAGTCGGCGCCCAGTCCCGCGACCTGGCCGCGCACGTACAGGCGCGCCTCGTAGATCGAGTCGCCGAGCGCGTCGCCGGCGTCGCCGCACACCACGAGGCAGCCCCTCTGCGCCATGAACGCGCTCATGTGCCCGACCGACCCGTGCGCCACGATGTCGATCCCCTTCATCGAGATGCCGCAGCGAGCCGAGGCGCTGCCGCGGATGACGAGCAGGCCGCCGCGACCGCTGGCGCCGGCCGACTGGCTCGCGTTGCCCTCCACCACCACCGTGCCGGACATCATGTTCTCCGCCACGCCCACGCCGGCGTTGCCGTGCACCCGTACCGTGGCGTGCTTGTTCATGCCGGCGCAGTAGTAGCCGGCGTGGCCGTCGATCTCGACCTCGA
>JBOGXS010000074.1:0-4156 GCA_050693815.1 Thermoleophilaceae bacterium
CGGCTGGACCGCGCGGCTGCGCTCGCGGATCCGCGAGCGGCCGTCGCACGCCCGGGCGTAGCCGCGCCGTGGCACGCCCGGGCTCAGCCCTCAGCACATCGAGTGTCGACTTGATCGGCGTGAGGCCGAGTTACTCGACACTCGATGCAGCGGGGGCCGGGCGCTCGGCCGCCCCCAGCCAGTCGCGCATCCGCCGGTACACCGCGGGGTGGTTCAGCAGCGCCAGGTGATGGGTGCCGCCCAGGTGCATGCCGTGCTCGACCTCGAAGGAGATTCGTCGCGCGCGGCTGCGCCCGGACGCGCTCGGCTCGAGCACCAGGCAGTCGCCCAGCACCCGTGCCACCGGGTGGCGCGGGCTGCGCGTGATCGTCGCCGCCACGAAGCAGTGGGTGGCGCCCTCGAGCAGCGGGACCTCCTGGCAGGCGCGGGCCCGCAGGGCGTCGGGGTCGCAGCCGCGCCAGTCGGCTTCGACCAGCGAGCCCTGCCGCAGGTCCCGGATGCCGGCGCTCCGGCGGCGCAGGAAGCTCGCGAGCGGCCGGGTCTCGGGCAGCACGTGGAGGCCGGCGCTGGCCCAGTGGACCGCCTGGGCGAGCGGCGCTCCCATGTGAGGGGAGCCGAGGGAGATCACGTGGTGCACCCTGTCGACCCACTCGTCGCCGCGCTCAAAGGCGGCGTGGCACGCCGACCGCGCCACCAGGCCGCCCATCGAGTGCCCCACGAGGGCGATCTCCTCCACCTCGACCGGCCACGCCTCCGTCAACTCCTCGAGCAGGTCCGCCAGCGCGCGCCCGTTCTCGGAGATGTGGCGGCCGCTGTTGTAGCGCAACTCGACCGGGCTTCGACCGAGGTCGCGCCGCAGCCGGGCCGCGTAGGGCTCCTCCGCGCCCACGCGCCACGAGTGCTCGGTCTCCATCAGGCCGTGGACGAACACGACCATCCGCGGGGTGGCGTCGGGGATGGCGGCGGCCACGGCGCTCGGGGTGGCCTCCACGGCCCGGCCGCCGACGCGCACGCTCATCGGCTCCTGCAGGTCGCTCCCCTCGCGCTCGAGCGCATCTCCGATCAGTCCGTCGAGCACCCCGACCACCAGCGCTCCGCGCGGCGACGCGGACAGTGCGCGGCCGTCGCCGACCGCCCGCCGGCCGAGCGCGGTGTCCGCCGCGCGTCCGGCCAGCGCCGTGGCGCCCCGGATCCCGGCGTAGACGCCACCCGAGATCGTGTCGTGGAGCAGCCGCGCGGGCCCCGCCCCGGCCCCGCTCATCCGGAACGCACGCGTGGCGAGAGCGCGGTGCACCGCGCCGATCCCGCCCGTGGCGTCCCGCAGCTCCCCGAAGCCGAGCCGGGCCAGGCTGCGGAGCTCATCGACCGGTCCCACGGCGTCGTTCATGCAGCGGTACGATGCCACGGTGCCCGGCTGACGTTGACCGCTCGCCTACGCGCTGTACCCGCGTCCGCCGCCTGCACCGCCCGCGGGGACGGACCGCGCCGGTGGCCCCGCTGCTAGCCCGGCTGCTCCCTACCGCTGAGCAGCCGCTCGAGGCGGTCGAGGACGCGTGCCTTGCAGATGTGACTCCCGCAATCCGGGCACGACGCCTGCGGCACGTCCGTGAGCACGAGCTCGTCGAACGTGACCTCGATCGTGCGCCGCTCGTAGCTGCCTCCGCAGGGGCAGCGCCCGTAGTCGTACGCCGGCTGCTCGGGAAGCCCGCGCCTCACGAGGGGCAGCATCCCTCATGAGGCGCGGCCCCGGCAAGCGCGCTCGGCACGGTTGAGTCGCCCCTCGCGGAGGACTAGTCTGAAAGTCCCGCCGCGACAATGCCCAGAGGCGAGATAGTCCCCCCGCCGAACCTGCTCGAGCAGGTCGAGGGCGTGGAGCAGACGCTGCGGCAGGGACGCCGGCTCGGCCTGCTGGGCTGGATCTCGGCGGGCCTGGGCCTCGCCCAGGTGATCGCGGCGATCGCGGGCACCGTGGCGGGGATCGACTTCGGACAGCTCGCCGACCAGTGGCTGCTGTGGTCGACGATCGCCTTCCTCGTGATCGCGGGGGTGCTCGTCAACTGGACCCGCTTCTGGGTGCGCGAGTCGAAGACCCCGTTCCGGTACACGTACTCGGTCGCGCCGTTCGAGCCGGTGGGCGACGGCGAGCGCGAGCCCGGGCTCATGAGCTGGCTCGAGCGCGACCTCGCGGAGAGCCTCGCCAAGCGCATCCCGCGCCTCTCCCGCCTCGACGGAGCCGAGGTGTCGCGGCCGGAGGAGAACCCGGAGGCGCCGGAGGCGCCGGCGCGCGCCGGCGGCCCCTCGCACATCCACATCGCCGCCAACTACGGCGTGCGCCGACGCCGGGAGGGCCGCATATTCTTCGAGGTGACGCCGTGGGTGCGCATGGGCCCGCCGGGCGCACCGTCGACGCTGGCGCACCAGGTCCGCTTCCGCCTGAGCGACATCAAGGAGCTCGCCGAGGACGTGGACGCCTACGAGTCGGTCGTCGAGCGCACGTACTTCAGCGTCGCCACCGCGATCTACGCGCGGATCGAGCAGGACGTGCAGCAGAAGATCGATCTGCTTCCCGGCTCCCGCTTCCGGGCGGCGGCGTACTTCCACGAGGCCGAGGACTACGTCCGCTCGAACACCCTGGACGCCTACGACAAGGCCGGGTCGCTCTACAGGGCCGTGATCGAGCTCTACGACCCGGAGTGGCGGCCGATGTCGGCCGGCACGTGGCGGAGGACCAGGCAGCGGCTGATCTTCGCACGCGCGCGTGCGCTCCGCCGCGCACGTGTGCTCGGGTCCCGGATCTCCCCGCGCCTGGCGGACGTGCAGCTCACCGCCGCCAGGGCGCACCTCGGCTACGCCAACACGCTCCTGTTCCGTCGCATCCTCGCGAGCCTCTCCGGGCAGCGCATCAACCCCGTGTTCGAGACCAGGCGCGGGACGCAGCGGGCGATCGAGCTGCTCGAGGAGCTGCCCGAGGACCTCGCGGGACGGCGGGACGTCCTGTTCAACGCGTACGTGACGCTCGCCCTGGCGGCCACCCAGCTGCACGCCGAGACCGAGGCCTGCAAATGGCTCACGACCGCTCAGGCCCTGCACCCGGCGCGCGCGGAGCGCAATGCCCGCTTCCTGTTCGTGAGGGGAATGGTTCAGCCCCAGCTGCGCCCCCGGGCGCAGCTCCTTCGGCAGGCGGTCGAGGCCGACCCGGACTTCGAGGTCGCGCAGTTCGAGCTCGCGAAGACGGCCGAGATGGTCTGGCGCACGAGGCCCACGTTCGAGCCCAACGTCGCAAGCCTCGTGTTCGAGGAGTACCAGAACGTGCTCAGGCTCAACCCCGGCAACGTCGTGGCCTGGGGCAACCTCGGCTACATGTACTGGCTGCTCGAGGATCCGGAGCCCGCGCGGGACGCCTACGAGCGCGGGCGCCAGTACAAGGAGATCAAGCGCGAGACCTTCGTGGCGCAGCTCGACTACGGGCTCGCCCGCATCGCGGCAGAGCAGCCCGAGGGCCGGTTCGCCGACGCCTACCGCCACTACCTCGACGGCGTGACGGCGCACGTGGCGAGCGGGGTTTCCCACGATCCCGGCTATAGCGACTACCAGTTCGAGCTGATCGGCGGGCCGATGATGGAGCGCTTCGAGACGTACCTCGACGACGTCCGCGAGCGCTGGCAGCAAGACGATCCGAAGGGACGCACTTCCCAGCGCGAGCGGGAGTCGGTGCTCGCGTTCGCGCTGAACGACTACGGCGAGGCCTGCGTCAACTACTACCTGCGCTTCGGGGACGGGAAGTACCTGCGCGACGCGCTCGCCGCCTTCCAGGAGGCGTGCGACCGCTCCCCGGGCTTCCTGCTTCCCCACTACAACATCTACCGGCTCCCGCCCCTGGAGGAGGATGTGCCCGGCACCCTCGACGTCCTCCGGGCGAAGGCCATCGACCGGGTTCACGAGCGCGAGCCCAACTGGGTCGACGCGATGCTGGAGCTCGTCAGGGAGGACGCCGCCCGTATGCAGCGCCTGCGGCGAGACGCCGGAGCGCGCCAGCGCGAGGCGGTCGGGGCCGCGCGCAGGGCGTCCACGATGCGCAGGACCGCGAGCGAGCGCGCGGCCGACGCGCTCAAGGGCGTGAGCCGCGACAGCGTCGCCCGGCTGCAGGCCGTGCAGC
>JBOGXS010000075.1:0-4970 GCA_050693815.1 Thermoleophilaceae bacterium
GCTAGCCATTCGGAGGAGCCCGAAAAGGCTGTGGAGCTCTCCTCGTTGTGCGACGCGCAGCGTCGTGGAGCATCGCTTGGGTGATCGTGGGAAAGGGCGAGCTGGTTCAAGTGGTCGTAGAGCTGGAGGCCGCCAGCGAGCCGACTCCGCGGAGCGGTCCGGACGGAGGCGGGCCGCCGGCCGTTCGACGGCTGGATGGAGCTGACCGCCGCGCTCGAGGAGGCCCGCACCGCCGGGGATGGCCATGCGACGACCCGGCGGGCCGGCGACGGAGAGACGCGCAGACAGTGAGGATCTCCTGACCGGCGGGTGGGGAGGGCCGACGCGACGGTCGAGGTAGCCGGCAAGCGCCGTATCCCGCATTGAGCGAGCTCTCTGCGCCGGACTCAGCGAGTCGTCGGAGGCCGGACGTATTCTCAGGATCCCGGATGAGCTTCGCCCATCTCCACGTCCACTCCGAGTACTCGGTGCTCGACGGCGCCTGCCGCATCGAGTCCCTGGCCGAGCGGGCGGCGGCGTTCGGGCAGCCCGCCCTCGGGCTCACCGACCACGGCGTGATGAACGGTGCCGTGGAGCACTACAACGCCTGCCGCCGGCACGGCCTGAACCCCGTGATCGGGCTCGAGGCCTACTTCGTGGACGACTGCCGCTCCGAGGCGGTGCGCTACGAGCGCAACCACCTCACGCTGCTCGCGGGCTCGGACGTGGGCTTCCGCAACCTCGTCAAGCTCAGCTCGGCGGGCTACCTGGAGGGCTACCGCCGCGGGAAGGCGAACGTCGACCTCGACCTGCTGTCCCGCCACGCCGAGGGCGTGGTCGTGCTGACCGGCTGCCTCCAGTCGCGCTTCTGCCGCCGGCTCGTGGAGGACAACCCAGCCGAGGCCCGGGCGCACGCCGACCAGCTGCTGCAGGTGTTCGGCCCGGAGAGCGTCTACTTCGAGCTCCAGCGCAACGGCATCGCCGAGCAGGACAAGGCCAACGAGGGCATCGTGCGCATCGCGCGCGAGGTGGGGCGCCCGCTGGTGGCCACGGGCGACGTCCACTACCTGCGCCGCGAGGACTACGGCAACCACCGCGCGCTTCTGTGCGTGCAGACCAAGAGCACGATCAAGGAGCCGAAGCTCTCGTTCGACACCAACGAGTTCTTCCTAAAGAGCTCGGACGAGATGGCCGCCGACTTCGCGGCTTGGCCCGAGGCGATCGGCACCACGCTGGAGCTGGCCGAGCGCTGCCGGGTGGAGATCGAGCTGGGCAAGTTGCTGATCCCGCGCTTCCCGACCCCCGAGGGCGAGGCGGAGTCCGGCTACCTGCGAAAGCTCGCGCAGGCCGGGCTACGCAGCCGCTACGGCGATCCCCCGCCGGCCGAGGCCGTCGAGCGGCTCGAGATGGAGCTCGGAGTGATCGAGAAGATGGGCTTCTCGGCGTACTTCCTGATCGTCTGGGACTTCGTCAAGTACGCCAAGGACAGCGGCATCTCGGTCGGGCCCGGACGCGGCTCGGCGGCCGGGTCGCTCGTCTCCTACTGCCTGGACATCACCGAGATCGACCCGCTCGCCTACGGCCTGCTGTTCGAGCGCTTCCTCAACCCCGAGCGCGTGTCGATGCCGGACATCGACATCGACTTCTCGGTGAAGGGCCGGGCGCGGGTGATGCGCTACGTCGAGGAGAAGTACGGCAAGGACTCGGTCGCCCAGATCATCACGTTCGGCAAGATGCTGCCGCGCAACGCCACGCGCGACGCGGCTCGCGTGCTCGGGCTCGACTACGGCGCCGGCGACCGCATCGCCAAGCTGATCCCGGAGCCGGTGATGGGCCGCTCGCGCTCGTTCGAGCAGTACCTGCAGGAGGAGCCCGACCTTCGCCGCGCCTACGACGGCGAGCCCGAGGCGCGCCAGATCATCGACACCGCCCGCGGGCTCGAGGGCATCGTTCGCAACGCCGGCATCCACGCCGCCGCGGTGGTGATAGCGGACCGCCCTCTCACCGACATCGTGCCCGTGCAGCTGATGGAGGACCGCGGCGCGGGGGCGCCGTTAGGCGAGCGCGCGGCGCGCGCGAGCGCTCGTTCTCCGGGCGGCGAGCGCGCGTTCAAGGTGGTCACGCAGTACTCGATGAAGCCGATCGAGGAGATCGGCCTGCTGAAGATGGACTTCCTCGGGCTGCGCAACCTCGACGTGATCGAGGATTGCCTGGCCATCCTCGAGGAGTCCACCGGCGAGCGCCCGGACATGGCGGCGCTGCCGCTCGACGACCCGGCCACCTACGAGATGATGTCCCGGGGCGACTCGATCGGCGTGTTCCAGTTCGAGTCCGACGGCATGCGCGACGCGCTGCGCAAGGTCAGGCCCACCGAGTTCGAGGACCTCGTCGCGCTCAACGCGCTCTACCGACCGGGCGCCATGCGCCACATCGACACCTACGCGCGCAACAAGCGCGACCCCGACCAGATCTCCTACATCGACGAGCGCCTGCGGCCGATCACGGAGGCCACCTACTCGGTGATCCTCTACCAGGAGCAGTCGATGCAGATCGCCAAGGCCGTGGCGGGCTTCTCGGGCGCGGAGGCCGACGACCTGCGCAAGGCGATCGGAAAGAAGAACCGCGAGGCGATGGCCGCGCTGCGCGAGCGCTTCTTCGAGGGCGCCCGCGCGAGCGGCACCTCCGAGCGCGCGATCGAGCAGCTGTGGGCCGTCAACGAGGCCGCCGCCGACTACTCGTTCAACCGGAGTCACGCCGCCTGCTACGGGCTGATCTCCTACCGCACCGCCTGGCTGAAGGCCAACTACCCGGCCGAGTACATGGCGGCGCTGATCTCCTCGGTCATGTCGACCAAGGACAAGGTGCCGTTCTTCGTCGCCCAGTGCGAGGACATGGGCATCGAGGTGCTGCCGCCCGACGTGAACCAGTCGGGGCACGACTTCAAGGTCGTGGAGGGCAACATCCGCTTCGGGCTCGACGCGGTCAAGGGGCTCGGCCACCAGGCCGTGGAGGCGATCATCCGGGCGCGCGAGGAGGACGGGCCGTTCGGCTCGATCTGGGACTTCTCCCGGCGAGTCGACTGCCAGGCGGTGAACAGGCGCTGCGTCGAGTCGCTCGTCAAGTGCGGCGCGATGGACTCCCTCGGCGCCACCCGCACCGGCCTCGCCGAGCTCATGGGGCGCGCCCAGGCGGCGGGCGTGCAGCACCAGCAGGACGCCCAGCTCGGACAGGGCTCGTTCTTCGACATGGACACCGCCCCCGAGCTGGCCGGCCACCACGACCTCCCGGTGCCCGCGCTGCCCGACGACCGCAAGCAGCTGAACGAGTGGGAGAAGGAGACGCTCGGCCTGTTCCTCTCGAGCCACCCGCTCAAGGAGGTGCGCCACGCGCTGCGGGCGCGGGTCGACTGCGGGCTCGCCGACCTGGCCGCCAAGAAGGACGGCGAGTGGGTCACCGTCGGCGGCATGATCGCCGAGTGCAAGCGCATCCGCACCAAGAAGGGCGACCCGATGATGTTCGCCACGCTCGACGACCTGGAGCGGCAGGTCGAGCTGCTCGTGTTCAACTCCGCGTACGCGGACAACGCCGACAAGGTCGCGCTCGACAAGATCGTCGTGGTGCGCGGCCGGGTCGACCACAAGGAGGCGGGGGAGACCAAGCTGGTGGCCCAGGAGGTCACGCTTTTCGAGCCCAGCGAGGAGGTCCTTCGTGCCGCCGAGGAGGCGGTGGCCGAGGCCGTGGTCCAGCGCCTGACCCTGCAGGTGGCGCCCGGCGTGCCCGAGGGATTCCTCGAGGACCTCAAGGAGGTCGTGGGCCACCACCCTGGAGAGCAGGAGCTGCTGCTCGCCGTCGGCGAGCGCCGCCTGGTGCTGGGGCCGGAGTTCCGCGTGTCGGGGTCGAGCGCCTGCCGCTCCGAGCTGTCGGGCCTGCACGGCGTGCTCGCCTGAGCACGGCACCCTGTCTACACTGGCCGGGTGGCGACCAGCCCAGCACGCACCTCCGCGGAGCTGCACGAGTGCCGGCAGTGCTGCTCCTTCTGCGACCGCGTGGTCCACCCGTCGGGCTGCATCGCCTCCGGCTGCCGCTTCCTCTACCTCTACGACGACGAGGAGAGCGGCCGCCGCTTCATGGGCTGCATGAACAAGGTGTTCCGCGGCGAGATCGACGTGGAGCTCTTCGAGCAGGCCGAGCGCACCCGACACGGCTTCGGCGGCGTGAAGATGACCGGCGTGCCGCTGCCCCAGTGCCGCTCGACCGTCGAGCGCGCCTACGACGGCTACACCGAGGCCTTCGACTGCGTGAACCCCGGCTTCTTTCGCAAGCCGACCGCGGAGAACCTGGACCCGGCGTCCGACCTGCGCGACGGGCTGTAGGAAAGCACCGCCGAGCAGCCTCGAGCCTCAGCAGCGGCAATCAAGTCCGGTATCCCGGCTACGTCGGACGCGACTGCTCACGCGGTCGAGGCATCCTCTGTATGGCACACGTCCACCGCGAGCCGGATCGCATCGAGCATGTCGTAGACGGCCAGCTGGACTACGTGGGTGCTCATGAAGACTGGCTGCGCGCCGGGCGCTCGCGGGAAGCCGACGCCAAGTAGCTCCATGAAGTGCGCTCGTCGGCCGGTACCGTCCTGGTCTGGTGTTGCGTGGCGACACCTGGGCAGGACGGTGCCCCAGTTCGCCAGAGGTCCTCGGCGTCGCGCGCCCGCCACGCCTCCTCCACCCGCTGCTCGAACTCGTCCGCCGTGAGCCGCCCGGAGAGCCAGTGCCCGCGCAGCAGGCCCACCGTGTACTCGCGTTCCCTATCTGAGACGAGGAGGGCGGTCACCTGGTCCACGATGGTAGTCCGAGTCAGCCGGCGCGCCGCCGTCGCGAGCGCAGGCCGTTGCGCCGCAGCTCCTTCATGCGGTCGATGTCCGCCTTGGCGGGCGCCTTGCCCTCCACGCCCGGCCCCTCGAACAGCACGGGCAGCTTCTCGAAGCGGGGCTCGGA
>JBOGXS010000076.1:0-8483 GCA_050693815.1 Thermoleophilaceae bacterium
GGCGAGCTCTACAAGCAGGCGCTCGAGGCCAAGGGCTACACGGTCAACCTGAAGAAGAACATCGGGAGCACGGAGATCATCGACAAGTCGCTCACCAGCGGCGAGATCGACGGGTACCCGGAGTACCTCGGCGTGGCGGTGTCGGTGGTGGCGGGCAAGGACATCATCCCCAAGAGCGACGAGCAGACCTACCAGCTGGCGGAGGAGTTCTACAACGAGCGCGGGCAGGTGATCTCAGAGCAGACGCCTTTCTTCGACGTCGACGCGATCGCCACCACCAAGGAGTTCGCGGAGGAGAACGGCCTGAAGACGGTCGCCGACCTGAAGAAGCTGGACAGCTTCACCGTCGGCGCGCGGCCGGAGTTCCGCAGCCGCTACCAGGGGCTCCAGGGCATGCGCCAGGCGTACGGGATCGACAACGCCCAGTTCAAGCAGCTGGCGCTCGGGATCCAGTACCAGGCGCTGGACTCGGGCGACGTGGACGCCGCCAACGTGTTCTCCACCGACGCGCAGCTCGCGAGCGGGAAGTACACGGTGCTGGAGGACCCGAAGGGCGTCTTCGGCTACCAGCACGTGGCGATGGTCATGGACCAGGAGAAGTACGAGGCGCTCGGCGGGGAGGAGTTCTACGCGGTGATCGACGAGGTCAGCGCGCTGCTGACCAACGACGCCATGATCACGATGAACAAGGCCGTCGCGATCGACAAGCAGGACGAGGCCGACGTGGCCCGCAGCTTCCTGGAGGCGAACGGGCTGCTGTAGCCGATCGGTCGCTGGACGTGGGGGATCCGGGCCTCCTCCGGGAGGCCCGGATCGTTTCCGCGCTCCCCGGCTCGGGTACGCCGGAATCGGGTCTCGACTAGGAGCAAGAGATGGAGAGCCGCCAACTTGGATCGCAGGGCCTGACCGTCTCCGAGCTCGGGCTCGGCTGCATGGGCATGTCGTTCGCCTACGCCGAGGCGCCGGACGAGCGGAGCATCGCGACGATCCACCGGGCCCTCGAGCTCGGCGTCGACTTCCTCGACACCGCCAACGTCTACGGCCCGGAGACCAACGAACGGCTGGTCGGGCAGGCGATCGCCGACCGCCGCGACCGCGTCGTGCTCGCCACCAAGTTCGGCAACGCCTACGACCAGGAGGATCGCGTGGTCGACGGGCGCCCCGACTACGTGCGCCGCTCGTGTGAGGCGTCGCTCGGGCGCCTCGGGGTCGACCACATCGACCTCTACTACCAGCACCGCGTGGACCCCGACACCCCGATCGAGGAGACGGTCGGGGCGATGGCGGAGCTCGTCGACGAGGGGAAGGTGCGCTACCTCGGCCTGTCCGAGGCGAGGCCCGAGACGATCCGGCGCGCCCACGCGACGCACCCGATCACCGCGCTGCAGACCGAGTACTCGCTCTGGAGCCGCGATCCCGAGGACGAGATCCTCCCGACCGTGCGCGAGCTCGGGATCGGCTTCGTCGCGTACAGTCCGCTCGGCCGCGGCTTCCTGACGGGGCAGATCAGCTCTCCGGACGACCTGGAGGAGGGCGACTGGCGCCGCTCGAACCCGCGCTTCCAGGGCGACAGCTTCGAGCGCAACCTCGAGCTCGTCGACCGGCTGCGCGAGCTCGCGGACGGGAAGGGCGTCACCGCCGGGCAGCTCGCCCTGGCCTGGGTACACCAGCAGGGCTACGACATCGTCCCGATCCCCGGCACCACTCGCCCCGAGCGCGTCGAGGAGAACGTCGGAGCGCTCGACGTGGCGCTGAGCGACGAGGAGCTCGCCCAGCTTGACGAGATCGCGCCGGTCGGAGCCGCCGCCGGCGAGCGCTACCCCGAGCAGATGATGGGCCTGCTCAACCGCTGAAGCCCGGATCGGCTCCGCGAGTCGCTGCAAGCCGCCGGGGTCGCGCGGAATCAGCGCCACCGTCCTGGATAGGGGGCGCTGTACAACACCAGTCCAGGACGGTGCGTGAGGTCAGGGGCGTAGGCTCCGACGGGCGGCTTCTTCCGCGACGGCGAGCGGATTGCGTGGTGAGCGATCGGCGAGCTCGCCACGCGAGATCGGGCAGCGCCACTCAGGAGATGTGCGCGAGCACGTTCACGATCGTGCCGCCCGGGTCCTCCACGAAGAAGCGGCGGACGCCCCAGGGCTCGTCGGTGAGCGGGTAGACGACGCGCAGCCCGCGCTTCACCGCCTCGTCGTGAGCGGCGTCCACCGCGCTCGGCTCGCCGACGTCGACTCCGAAGCGCGGCTGCGGATCCTCCATCCCCGGTGGGGGGATGATGACCTGGGCCTTCGGGTTGGCCGGCGAGCTCAGCCCGAGCACCGGGTCCTCCATGCCGACCTCGAGGCCGAGCACCTCCACGTAGAAGTCCCGCGACGCCGGCATGTCGTGGCCGTCGGCGTAGGGGACGATTCGAGACACGCCCATCGCCGCGACTCTACCCGGCGTCAGACCGGCACGAGGGCAGCCTCACGCCGGCACGAGCGCCGCGGTCGAGGCGCGCGCCACCAGCTCCGGCGCCACCCGCACGCGCCCGCGGGACTTCGGGCGCCCCGCCACGGCCGCGGCCAGCAGCCCGGCCGCCGAGGTCGCGACCTCGGGCATCCCCCACTCCACCGTTGTCAGCGGAGGGGTGACCACGCCGGTGATGGGATGGCCGTCGTAGCCGGCCACCGAGAGGTCGCCCGGCACCTCGAGGCCCTGCAGGGCGGCGGCCGCGTACACGCCGCAGGCAATCGAGTCGGAGAGGCAGAACAGCGCGCTGGGTCGCGGCTCGCTGCCGAGCAGGGCGGCGGCGGCCTCGCCGGCGTCCTCGATCGAGTGGCGCGAGTTCACCACCGTCGCCTCCATGCCCAGCGAGCCGCAGACCTCCGTCACCACGCGCTCGGCGGGGCGGTCGGGCGTCGTGGGACGGCTCGGCGTGAGGACCGCGATGCGCCGGTGCCCGAGTCCGTGGAGGTGCTCGAGCACGAGCCCGACCCCCGCCCGGTTGTCGAAGAGGACCTCGCCAACGGTGGGACCGGCGAGCGCGTCGCCCACGGTCACGATCGGGAGCACCTCGCCGATCTCCTCCCACGATCCGTCGGACGGGTCGAGCGGCGAGACCACCAGGCCGTCCACGAGCTGGTCCGCGAGCTGGCGCGCGAGCATCCGCTCTCGCTCCGGCTCGCCGCCGGCGTCCACCACCACCATGTGGAGGTCGCGCCGGCCCAGCTGGCGGCCGAGCGACTCCACGAAGCGCTGCTCGCCCAGGTCCTCGAGCGAGCCGGACAGCACTCCGACGAGCCCAGTCCGGCCCCTCGCCAGCGCGCGCGCCACCGCGTTGCCGGTGTAGCCCAGCTCCTCGGCCGCCCGGCGTACGCGCTCCTGGGTCTCCGGCGAGGTCTGCACGCCGCGCATCGCGTACGAGACGGCGGCCGGCGAGAGCCCGGTCGCCGCGGCAACGTCCTTGATGGTTACGCGTCTGCGCGCGGCCACAGGGCAACCGTACCGGCAGGTTGCGGAGGTCACGTCCGTGCAGTATGCTGAAGCGGTTCAGTGAAACGTTTCACTGAACCGCTTCAACAAGCCGGGCGCAGGTGCGCCCGGGTCCGGGCGCAGGGGGCAGTGCGCCCGGGTCCGCGCGTAGTGCGGCCCGGCGAGCGCCGACGTGCAGATCGACGTCCACCAGCACCTCTGGCCCGCGGCCTTCCTTGCCGCCCTCCGCGCGCGGCGCACTCCGCCGCGGCTCGACGGGTGGGAGCTGCACCTGCCCGGCCAGCCTCCCTACCGGGTGGACCCCGCCCACCACGACCCGGACGGCCGCGCCGCTCAGGCGGTCGTCGACGGGGACGACCTGGTCTGCGTCTCCACCTCGGCCGCGCTCGGGCTCGACCGGCTGCCCAGCGGCGAGGCCGAGCAGCTGGCGGACGCGTGGCTGGAGGGCGCGCTCGCGCTGCCCGCGCCCTTCCGACCCCTCGCGATGCCGACCAGCCCCGACGCGCTCGAGCACGCGCTGGCACGCGGGGCGGTCGGCCTCGAGCTCGGCGCCGACCTGCTCGCGGCGCCGGGAGGCCTCGAGCGGCTGGCTCCGCTGCTGGCGGTGCTGGACGAGGCCGGCCTGCCGCTCCTCGTCCATCCAGGACCGGCGGGCGCCGAAGGCGGTCTCGGGCGACCGGCCTGGTGGGCGCCGGTCGTGCCCTACGTCGCGCAGCTGCACGCGGCCTGGTGGGCCTGGGCGGACGGCGGGCGGGAGCGCTTCCCGAGCCTGCCCCTGTGCTTCGTCGCCCTGGCCGGGCTGGGGCCGCTGCACGGCGAGCGCCAGCGCGCCCGCGGCGGCGGTGCCGGGCAGGTCGACCCGCTGACCTTCGTGGAGACCTCGACCTACGGCACCCAGGCCGTCGACGCCGTGCTGCGGGTGCTCGGGATAGACGTCGTCTGCCACGGCTCCGACCGGCCCTACGCCGATCCCGTGCTCCCCGAGCTCGGCAGCGACGCCGCGCTCCACGCCATCCGTTCCGCCAACCCCGGGCGCCTGCTCGCCCGGGTCTCCGAGGAGGTGACCGCATGATCGACTCCCTGTACACGTCCACCCGGGGCCCGCTCGGACTCGAGGAGCTGCGGGCGCTCGCGGCCCGCGTGGCCGGGCGACCCGAGCTGTGGAGGCCGCACTTCGACCCGAACGCCACCGAGCGGACCTATGCCGCGCTGCATCGCGACGAGGCCGTCGAGCTGTGGGCGATCTTCTGGCTGCCCGAGCACGACACCGGATGGCACGACCACGACACCTCGAGCGGCGCGGTTCACGTGGTCGAGGGGGCCCTGGAGGAGCACGCGCTGCTGCTCGCCCAGCCCGAGCGCCGCACGCGCTACGAGGCGGGCGCGTCGTTCACGTTCGGCCCGTCGCACATCCACCGACTCACGTGCGCCGCGCCGCGGGCGACCAGCGTGCACGCCTACTCGCCGCCGCTCTGGCGCCTCGGCCAGTACACGGTGGCCGAGGACGGAGCGCTACGCCGGGTATCCGTCTCGTACGCCGACGAGCTGCGCCCGCTCGGCGCGGCGGCGGCGTAGTGGCTCCCACCGAGCGCACCGTCGACGATGGGCGCACCCGCAACGTGGCTCGCGAGCCCGTGCGCGCAAGCGATGCAGAGCAGCGGCCCCAGGCCATGGCCGCGCTGCGCATCGGGGACGCGCCGCTCACGCCGGGCGTGATCGCCGCGGCGGCGCGCCGCGGCCCGCTGTCGGTGGAGCTCACGACCGGTGCCCGCGAGCGGATGGCCACGGCCCGGGCGGTGCTCGATCGCGCCGCCGCGCGCCGGGCCGTGTACGGGCGCACCACGGGGGTCGGCGCGAACTGCGAGGTCGTCGTGGAGGACGACCGGCGCGGGCACGCCCTGCGGCTGCTGCGCAGCCACGCCGGCGGGGTGGGAGAGCCGCTGCCCGAGGAGGTCGTGCGCGGCACGATCCTGGTTCGGTTGAGCCAGATGGCCGGCGGCGGCGGGGGGCATCGCCCGCAGGTGGCGAGCGCCCTGGTCTCGCTGCTCCAGGCCGACGCGCTCCCCGAGCTGCAGGATCTCGGCGGGCTCGGCACCGGAGACCTGAGCGTGCTGGCCCAGCTGGGCCTGGCGCTGGTCGACGACCGCGGCTTCGCCTTGGCCGAGGGCGACGCGTTGCCGTTCATCAGCTCCAACGCTGCCACGCTCGCGGTGGCCGCGCTCGCGTGGACGGACCTCCGCGAGCTGCTCGATGCCGGGCTCGGCGTGGCCGCGACGACCTTCCGCGCGGTAGACGGGAACGTGCAGGCGTACGCCGCTCCGGTCGCCGCCGCCCGGCCGCTGCCGGGGCTCGTGGCGGTGGCGGGCAGGCTGCGGGCGCTCACGGACGGGGCCGGACCGCCCGCCCGCCTCCAGGATCCGTACGGGCTGCGCTGCCTGCCGCCGGTCGGAGGCGCGCTGCTCGACGCGCTCGACCACCTGTACGACGTGCTGTCGGTCGAGGTCGTCGCCGCAGCGGAGAACCCGCTCGTGGCGGGGGACGAGGTCCTCCACCACGGCGGTTTCCACGGAGCTCCCGTCGCCCTCGCGCTCGACACCGTGCGGCTTGCGCTCGTGGCCTTTTGTCAGCTCGCCGTCGCCCGTCTCTCGCACCTGATGGAACCGCGGCTCACCGGCCTCAGCCCCTTCCTGGCCGCGCCGGCGCCGGGCTCCTCGGGGGTGATGATCGCCGAGTACCTCGCCGCGGACGCCCTGGCCCGTCTGCGCGTCGAGGCCGCGCCGGTGGTGCCGCTGAGCGCGGTCATCTCCCGGGGAAAGGAGGAGCACGCCTCGTTCGCCTGGCAGGGCGCCCTGCAGGCGCGCCGGGCGGTCGAGCACGCGCGAACGGTCCTCGCGCTGGAGCACCTGGCTGCCGGGCGCGCACTCGCCATGAAGCGCGGAGAGCCGGCGCCCGAGGACCGCCCGCTCGGGGAGGACGCGGCGCGGGCCGCCGCGGCCCTCGCCGGGGTGGCGGGCGAGGTGCGGCGCTCTACCTAGACCGGCCGGCCGGTCGCCTCAGCGCAGCCGCTCCAGGACGGCCAGCGCCGGCTCCGGATCGCCTCCCAGCGGCGATAGGTGGCAGCCGGCCACTCCGGGCAGCTCGCGGAGCTCCTCGACGAGGCTCGCCGCCAGGTCCACCCCGGCGCCAGCGTCGCGTCGCAGCCGTTCCGCGAGGCCCGCGGGCGTCGGTGCAGGGCCGTGCTACAACGCGTGCGTGCGGAAGCCCGGCTTCCCGATCGGCGCGGCTGTCAGCCTCGAGGACCTCGAGCTCGACCCGCATCCGGTGCTGGCGCGGCTGCGCGAGCGCGAGCCGGTGTCGTGGCTGCCGGCGCTGGACGGGTGGCTGGTCACCCGCCGCAACCTCGCCCTGGAGGCGATGCGGGACCCCGCAACCTTCACGGTCGACGATCCGCGCTTCTCCACCGGGCAGGTCGTCGGGCCGAGCATGCTCACGCTCGACGGCGACGAGCACGGCCGGCACCGCGACCCGTTCGCGCGCGCATTCCGCCGGGACGCCGTGCGCGAGCGCTTCACCGCCGTCGTCGAGGCCGAGACCGAGCGCCTGATCGACGCGCTCGAGCCGGACGGTCGCGGTGAGCTGCGCCGCGGCCTGGCGGGTCCTCTCGCGGCCCGCATCGTCGCCGACTCGCTCGGCCTCGACGGCGCCGACACAGACCGGATGCTGGGCTGGTACGACGCCATCGTCGCGGCGGTGACCGCCGTGACCGCCGGCGACCCCGTCACGCAGGCCGGCAAGGAGGCGTTCGCCTCGCTGCGCGCGGGCGTCGAGCCGGCGCTCGAGCGCGACGTCTCCGCGTCGCTCGTGGCCTCCGCGGCGAGCGAGGCGGCGGGCCTCACGCGCGCCGAGGTCGTGTCGAACGCCGCGGTCCTCATGTTCGGCGGAATCGAGACGACCGAGGGAATGATCGCCAACGCGATCCTCCACCTCCTCGCCCACCCGGAGCAGCGTGCGCTGGTCGAGGACGACCGGAGCCTGCTGCCCAACGCGGTCGAGGAGTCCCTGCGGCTCGAGCCGGCCGCCGCCGTGATCGACCGGTACGCGACCCGCGACGTGCGGCTGGGGGCCGCGTCGATCGAACGCGGCGAGCTCGTCAGGCTCTCGATCGCCGGAGCAAACCGCGATCCGGACTCCTTCCCCGACCCCGACCGGTTCGACGTCCGCCGGGAAAACGCCCGCCACCAGGTCGCTTTCGCGCACGGGCCGCACGTCTGCATCGGGATGCACCTCGCGCGCCTCGAGGCGCACACGGCGCTAGGGCGCCTGCTCGATCGGCTCCCGCGCCTGCGCCTCGACCCGGAGCGCCCCTTCAGCCCGCGCGGCCTCGTGTTCCGCAAGCCGCCGGCGCTGCATGCGATCTGGGACTAGCCGGTCGAGTGTCCGGCCGACCGGCCCTCGACTTCAGCGCGCGTCACGAACGGGCTGCTGCCGCGGAGCCCAGAGCGCTGGCCGCGGCCGCCAGCAGCTCCTCGTGCGACGCCAGCTTGACGCGCGGGCGCTGCTCGCTGCGCCCGCGCTCGAGCTCGTGGCCGTCGATCGCGCGCCAGCCCTCCACCGTGACCAGATCCTGCTTGCGCCGGGCAAGCAGCGCATCGATCTGCGCGCGGGCCGGGTCGGCCGGCTGCGGCAGCGCGCCCGCGCCCAGGTCCTCCACGAGGGAGCGGATGGTCTCCTCGGCGTCGCGCTTGTTGGTGCCCAGGATCCCCGTAGGGCCGCGCTTGATCCAGCCCACGGCGTAGACGCCTGCGAGCGGCTCGCCCTCGGGCGTGAGCACCCGGCCGCGCTCGTTGGGGAGCACGAAGTGGCGCTCGTCGAAGGGCACGTCGGGCAGCGCCACCGCCCGGTAGCCGACCGAGCGCAGGACCAGCCCGCACTCGATCGTCTCCAAGTCCGCGTCCACGGCCCGCGCTCTCAGCGAGCCGTCGCCGGCCCGCACGATCTCGTTGCGGCGGACG
>JBOGXS010000077.1:0-9903 GCA_050693815.1 Thermoleophilaceae bacterium
CGCGCTCGCGGAGCTGACCGCCGACGCCGACCGCGAGCGGACGGAGGCCCGCCGGCTGGCGGCCGAACGGCGCGAACGGGAGGCCGCGCTCGGGAGCTCCGGGCTCGAGCTGCGCAACCGCAAGCGGGACGCCGAGGAGCGGGCTCGGGCCGCGCGCGCGGAGCTCGAGCGCCTCCAGCGAGCGGACAAGGACGCGGGCGTCGCCCTGCGCGACCGCGAGCGCGATCTCGAGCACACGGGCGAGCGCCTCGACGCCGCGCGGAAGGCACGCGAGCACGCGCTCGACGCCTTCCGCGGCCTCGCGCCCAGCGGATTGTTCGCGCTCGGCCTCGATGCCCATGGATCGCCGCAGAACGGCCACGGGGAACGCGAGGATCGTGGCGGGGAGAGCGGCGGGGACGACAGCACGTCAACCGGCGAGCGTGAGCCGGCGAGCTGGACGGAGGCAGCCGGCTGGACCCTTACGCGCGCGCTCGAGGCGGCGCGCGCGCTGCCGCTTGCCGAGCTGCGTGCGGGCAAGGGGATCGCGACGCTGGCGAACCGCGTCGAGCGGGAGTGCGCGCAGCTCGATCGCGAGCTGGCGCAGCGCGGCGACCTGAGCGTCGTGACCCAGCGCGCGGCCGACGGCGCGATCGTCGTCTCGGTGGCCGACGCGCTGCGCGAGCGCACCCTGGATGAGCTGATGGGACACCTCGAACGGGAAGTGACGCAACGCCGCGCGGCGCTCTCGGCCGAGCAGAGCCGCGTCTTCGGCGACGCCCTCTTGGAGGACATCGCCGACCACCTGCGCCGGCGGATCGCGCGGGTCGAGGATCTCGTGGCGGACATGAACGCCGCGCTCGAAGGCTGCCCCACCGCCTCGGGGCGCACGGTGCAGCTCGAGTGGCGCCCGCACGACGACGGCGCCGCCGGCGACCTCCGCGCGCTCGTCCGGCTCCTGCGCCGCTCGATGAGCACGCTCGCCGAGCAGGATCGCGCGCGACTCGCCGGATTCCTGCGCGGGCAGATCGAACGCGCTCGCCAGGACGCCTCACTTGATGGGGGCGACGACCGCGTCGCGGGCCATCTGCGGCGAGCGTTCGACTACCGCGAGTGGTTCGCGTTCGACCTGATCGAGCTGCATGGCTCCGAACGGGCGCGGCTCACACGCAAGCGCCACGCCGTCGGGTCGGGCGGCGAGCAGGCCGTGCTCGTCCACCTGCCGCTGTTCGCCGCCGCCGCCGCCCTCTACGACTCGTCTCGGGATCGCCGCGCCCCACGCCTGATCATGCTCGACGAGGCGCTGTCGGGGATCGACGACCGCACGCGCGAGCGCGTCATGCACGCGCTCGTCCGGCTCGACCTCGATGTCGTGATGACCTCCCACGAGCTCTGGGGCACCTACCGCACCGTGCCCCAGCTCGCGATATACCAGCTCCACCGCGACAACGACCTGTTCGGCGTCTTCTGCGAGCCGTTCCTCTGGGACGGCGAGCTGCTGCGCGAGGGCGAGCAGACCGAATTGGTGTGACGGCGGATGTGAAGACGTTCCTGTCCGCTCCCGCCTGGGAGGCGATCCTCGCCGCGGCCCGGGCGAGGATCGCCGCGCTCGGGCGCGTCGGCGGCACGGCCGAGCTTTCTCCGCTCAGCTCCGACCAGGCGGACGTGCTGCGCGGCCTTTCTCCGACCCCGGGGCGCGGCGCGCCGCGACCCGGCCGCGCCTACACGCTCGACCTGCGCCGGCTGGACGCAGCGCTGCAGGCGACCCGTTACGGGATTGGCCTCGCGGCCGCGCTCGAGCTCACCGGCCCGCTGCTCGAGAGCGCACCCGAGCGCCGTGAGCGGGAACGACATCGGCGGGAGGCGTTCTGGGCGCGCGCCCGCGACCACGCGCTGTGCGCACGCGATCCGCGTGCGGCGGAGTGGATCGAGGGGCTGCGCGCGCGCGGCGCGCTCGTCCGCATCGCCGGCCGAGACGGCGAGTCGCTCCTGCTGGTCGCACTCGACCTCGGCGAGCGCCTGCCCGCCCGCCCCGCGGTCGAGCGCAGCCGGCTGGCGGCGGAGGTCGCGGGCGATCCGCACGCGCTCGACGACGACCGCCCGCTGGCGAGGTTGCTGATACGCCAGCTGGCCGCGCGCGCGGGCGACGACGTGCCGCGCTCGGCGCTCGAGCGCCGCGACCTGCTCGCGCGCTTTGGCATCGCCTGCGACGCGCTCTCCTGCGACGTGCTGACACTCGGGCTGCGACCGCTACCCGACGGGCGGCTGGCGCGGGCGCTCGGGGCGCTCGATGGTCGGCACATGCGGATCACGCTCGCCCAGCTCGAAGGCGAGCGCCTTCGCTTCCCTCCGGGCCTGCGCGCCTTCTGCTGCGAGAACCCCGTGGTGCTCGCGGCCGCCGAGCAGCGGCTCTGGCCGGACGTCCCAGTGCTCGTATGCACCGCGGGGTGGCCGAGCGCCGCCGCCTGCGCGCTGCTCGCGTCCCTGCGCCGCAACGGTGCCGCGCTGGTCTACCACGGTGACCTCGACTGGGAGGGCCTGCGGATCTTCGGCTGGCTCCGAGAGCGCTTCGGCGTGGCGCCCTGGCGCTTCGACGCGGCGAGCTACCGAGCGGGGCTCGCGGGCCGGGGCGGTCGCGCACACGAGCTGAGCGGCACGCCGCCGGCCGATTTGACGCCGTGGCCCGACCTGGCCGCCGCGATGCACGCGGAGGGGAGGGCCCTCCCCGAGGAGCTGGTGCTCACCGAGCTGCTCGACGACCTCGCCCAGGCGGCCCCGGGGACGTAGAGCGTCCCACCACGGCCGTTCCGTCCGGCTCGGCCAGCACGATCCCGGCGAACGCCCGGCCGAACTCGGGGTCAGTGGGGTTTGGTTGCCTCTACCTGGCCGGCAGCCGCACGATCTGGTACTCCGTTTCGGGCGTGGGTGGGGTGGCGAAGCGGGCGTTAGCGGTGTACAGGGATGCTCCGAAGATGCCCGCTGCGGTCGGGAAGTCCAGTCTGGGGTCGGTGATCGTTCTCTTGAGCTCGGCCGAGGTGTAGGAACGGCCGAGCCGGAGCACCGAGACCTGGTTGCCCACGGGCTGGACCACGTACAGCGTGTGACCTCGGCGTAGGAGTGAGTTGCCGCAGTTCAGCCTCGCACCGCCGAGGTCGATGGCGCGCGCCACACCGGTCGTCGGGTCGATGGAGAACGCCGTACCGGTGTTGAACTGCACCGAGATGAGTCGGCGGCCGTCGGGGCTTAGCTCGATCCCGGTGAGGTTCAGGTCCGGGACGGCCGGGCAGCCCGCGCCGTCGTCTTGGTAGTGGAGGTCGCCCGAGAGCGGGAGCGTGCGCACCGAGTCCTGGCCGCCGAACTGCCCGCGACGGCCCATGGGCACGACGTACAGCACCGGCTGCAGTGAGTCGGTGAAATAGGCGGCGCGCCGGGTGACCACGACGTCGTGGATCAGCCCGCTGCCGGTGGGGGTGAACTGATAGGAGGCGAGGAGGTCTCCGCTGCCCGCGTCATACACTCGCGCACCGCCCCCCGGCCCCTCGGCTACGAATAGGCGGTTGCGGCGGTCGATCTCGAGGCCGAAGGCCGCCTCGCCTTCGACGCCGGGCACGAGCACTTGCCCCTGCCCGTTTCGCAGGTCGCCCCGATATATCGACCCGTCTATCAGGGAGCCTGTATAGAACTTGGTGCCGGCGATATCGATGCCCTCGGGCTGGAAGCCATTCGGCAGCGAGATGACCGACGGAAATCGGCCGGCGTTCTGCGTGGATGCGGCGGCGCCGGGCAGCGCCAGCGCGATGGCAGTGGCTCCAATCACCAGCGCCATAGCTGCCTTTGCCAGTCTGCTGGCTGATGCTCGTGGGTTCAACATGAGACCTCGTTTCTCTCGCTTGAGTCGTAGTGCCATCAGGTCAGGTGACCTAGCTAGTCATCTCGTCAAGCTCCTTTCGGGACGGGATGGTTGGTTGGTCGGGGCTTGGTCGAGCCTCGGCGGAACAGCGAAGCTGCGTGCGCGCCTGCTTGGCATCCGCCGGACGTCGCGCAGCGGCGAGATCCAGTCGCGGCGAGGTCCCGAAACCGTGCAGCAGCAGCATCGTCAAGGCACGCCGTAGTCATCGGAGCGCTCGACCAGCTCCCAACCGCCCTCGCCGCGAGCGGCCTCAGCGCCGCCGTGAACAACCCCCAGCAGGCCATGTAAAGCAGCGCCGCCCGCACCAGATACACGAGCACCAGCACGCCCAGCGCGATGTCGAACGCGCCGGTCAGGGCATCAGCTCGCGGCCGGTGGCCGCCGAGAAGCCGAAGATGTCGTAGTAGGCGAGCCACGCGTCCTTGCCCAGGATTCCGAACGCGCCGTGACCGATGAACTCGCTCGCCACAGCGATCCGCACGATCCAGTGAATCCACCACTCGCGTGGCTTGTCGCTCACGCTGCCAGACAGCTTCGTGGGAACCAACCTGGCATTCGCCTCCAGCGCGGGGCCGTCGGGAGCGGTCGTCTGCCTCACCACGGCACGGCCTCGTCGATCGAGCCGTCGTCCCTACCGAGGAACGCTCCGGTGGGCCCGCCCGCCCCGAGCAGGGCCAGCTTCACAGGGACCTCGGCGCCCTGCTCGGGCGTCCGGGTGCCCCGGCTGAAGGGCGAGCGCGCGTTGAGATCGGTGGCGACCAGCCCCGGGTTTGCCGCGTTGACGAGGATCCCATCCGCTCGCAACGCGTTCGCGTACAGCACCGTGATCGCGTTCAGCGCCGTCTTCGACGAGCTGTAGGCGAGAAGGCCGCGCGCAGAGATGGGGCTGTCCTCGTCGGTGATCAGGCTCAGCGAGCCGAGCGGGCTGGAGAGGTTCACGACCCGGGCGGCTGTCGAGCGGCGCAGCAGGCGGATGCACGCCTGCGTCACCGCGACGACCCCGAACACGTTGACGTCGTAGACCCGCCGCAGGTGCTCGGCGGTCACCTCCCCGAGCGGGATCTGCCACTCCACGACGATGCCCGCGTTGTTGACCAGGACGTCGAGCCTTCCCACTTCGCCCTCGATTCTCTGCACCGTGGCGTCGACTTGAGCCTGGTCTGTCACGTCGAGCCGTAGGAAGCGGACATCGGCCCCGTCGCGCGCCAGCTCGCGCTCCGCCCGCAGGCCGAGCTCGCGGTCGCGGGCACCGAGATAGACGGTCATCCCCTCGCCGGCCAGGCGCCGCGCGATCTCGCGGCCGATCCCCTTGTTGGCCCCGGTCACAAGCGCGATCTCCCCGCGGTGGCTCATCCAGCCCCCTCGACGATCCCCAGAGCCGCGCTTCTCGCGACATCGACGGGGATCGCGAAGCCGCGTGAATCTGAGGCTTCCCCACCCAGCGGTGTCGCGGTTGCCGTGCTCACGCCGAGTACCTCGCCGTCGGCGTCTACCAGCGGTCCCCCAGAGTTGGCGGATGTGATCACGGCATCGGTTGCGAGCGCCTCGAGCTCGCCGTCGCCGAGACGCACGAGCTGGTCCAAAGCGCAGATCGTGCCCGACGAAACGGTTTGCTGGCGTCCGCGCGATGGGCCGACGGCTAGCACGGGATCCGCGACGGCCGCCTCGGCCAGCCCTGTTCCGGAGTGCATCGGGGGAACTCCGGAGTCGTCGAACTCAAGGACGGCGATGTCGACCTCTCGGTCTCGGCCGAGGACCCTGGCCGGGCGCCGCGTCCCGTCGGGCAAGACCGCCGAGACGGTCTCCGCGTCACCGACGACGTGGGCGTTGGTTACGAGGATTCCGTCGACCGCGACGCGAAACGCCGCTCCGGCAGGCTCGCCTTCGGCCAGCTCGACCGAGACGACGCTTGCCTGCGCCTGCTCGCCGGCGTCGCTGAGCTCACCGGCGCCGTCCGCGGACGGCCCACTCGAGTCGAGAGCGGCCCACTCGTCGGGAGCGACGCGGCCGAGCAGGTCGACCTCCTCGCCGCGCACGGAATAGATCGCGGCTTCGCCCTCGTCGAGCGCGACCGGCGGTGCCAGCGCGCTCGGGTAGATCTGATGCGAAGCGATCACCAGGTTCGGGTCGCCGCCAGCGGGCGCGCGCTCGCCGATCAGCTCGTTGAGGCGCCGATCGGCGACCTCGTCGACCTCGGGGTAGAGGCGCTCCAGGCCGTCGACGACCTGCCCGCGGCCAAACGCCAGCTCGGCCGTGTCCCGAGCGCGGCAGTAGGGGCTGGCCCACACCGGCCCGACCGGAATCTCCAGCTGACGGAACGCCGCGCCGATCGTTTCGGCGTCGGCCCGTCCCTCGCCGGTGAGGTTTCGCTGCGTCGAGCAATCCTCGAGGTCGACCTGTGCGTCGTCCTCGTCGGAGGGGTCGGTCGCGGCGTGGCGGAAGACGATCACCGTGCCCCCGCTACGTAGCTGCGAGAGCAGCCCATCGCTCGGGCGAATGGGAGAGCTCGGAGTGGACGGGGAAGTCCTCTCAGCCGCCTCGCTCGAGCCGGAATCCGAGTCCGAGCCGCATCCGATCCCGGCCAGGGCCAGTAGCGCGGTGCCGATCACGAGCGCGGTCGGCCGCAGCGCCCTAGACATGCTCATCAGCCGTGACGGAGACAACTGAGCCTTCGCGGTCGATCAGCATCTCGGTGGCCGGCAGGTCAAAGCGGGTGGACGCCTTCTCGCGCAGCCGGCGCTCGCGCCGATGCCGTGCCCCGGCGGTGTGGGTGGCGAGGATCAGCGCGTCGGCGGGAAAAGCGGCGAGGGCGTCGGCGATCGCCTGCAACGGGTCCTCGTCGCCGACCGTCCCGTGGATCGTGCGCTGTCCGGTCGTCTCGATTCGGCTGACGATCGCGCGCATCCGGTCGTTGGCCGAGCTCGCTGCGGCGTCGGTGTCCGACGCCCAGGACTCGAGCCTCGTCGTCAGAGTCGGTGCGACCACACGCACCTCCTCCGCGCCCAGAACCTGGTCGCGAACGCATTTCGGCACTCCGCTTGTGGCTCGCTCGGACACCACTTCGTTGGCGAGGATGAGAACGTGCTGTGCAGTCATTGCGCTTCTCCTTCGTCGTGCGGCACGGCCCCGCCGCCCGCCATCGAACCGACGGCGGCGCGGCGAATGCCGGACCGTGATTGGGTCATCGAGCGGGGGACTCGCTCAGACCTGTCCGGGGGGCGGTGTAGAGCGGTCGCTGATCAGAGCGCCGGCCATCGCGACGATGAATCCGATGCTGAGCGGCCGGGTGAACACCCCGAGCACGACTGCGATCCCGCCGACGAGCTGGATGTAGGCGGTGAACGGCGCGCCCAGCTCGGCCAGCGGGATGCCGGCGTCGCGGTAGTTCTCGACGTTGGTCGAGACCCCGGCGTCGAATACGTCTCCCGCACCGTGGGCGATGAACACGGTGGCCACC
This sequence comes from Thermoleophilaceae bacterium, assembly GCA_050693815.1. Classification (GTDB taxonomy): domain Bacteria; phylum Actinomycetota; class Thermoleophilia; order Solirubrobacterales; family Thermoleophilaceae; genus JACVRW01. Next base: position 7,347 of record JBOGXS010000077.1, read on the forward strand.
GCCATCCGCAGAGCGAGCAGGCCGGCGTCAGCGACTAGGGGCGGTCGGTCGGTGAGCAAGCGTAGGTGCCTCATGGATCTCCTCTCTAGGGGACGTTGGACGGCGGTCGTGCCATCGCGGCCGTTTCAATATTCGGTCGCTGCCGTAACAGTAGCAGATTGCCACTGTTGCCAATGTGCTGTACTGTTCACCGGTATGGCCGCCCCTACGCGACCCCCCTCTCTGCTCGCCCTGCCCTCGTACCTCGCCTCCCAGGTCTCGAAGTTCGGGCGCAGCCATTTGGAGGCGGCCTTGGCCGAGCACGACTTCGTCCTGATCCACCACGCGATCCTCGCCGCGCTCGATGACTTCGGCCCTCGTGCTCAGCAGCAGCTGGCCGACTCGCTGGACTTCGACAAGAGCCACCTCGTCGCTCGCATCGACCAGCTGGAGAGCCGCGGCCTGATCGGAAGGGCGCAGGACCCCGCCGATCGCCGCCGCAACCAGATCGCGCTCACCGCCGCGGGCCAGGAGCTGATCGATCGGCTGCGACCCGTCGCGCGAGAGTCCCAGCAGGGCTTCCTCCAGACGCTCGCGCCGGCCGAGCAGAAAACCCTGATCTCACTGCTGCGACGCGTCCTCGACGCCAACGACGCCGCCCGCCTCACCGCAACAGGGGAACGCCCGACTTCGACGCAGTCCAACGACGCGCGAGTGTCGCCACGGTAGCGCCTCGCACCGAGGGGCAGGACGCGTCGCCGCTCGGCGGGGGCAGGTGGCCGATAGGTCACCCAACACCTCTGCCCCGACAAGGCCTACGACAACAAACCGGCGCCGGTGTCTGCGCCGGCGCCGGGTACGTGCCTCACCTCCGCCGCAGCGGCGAAGAGAAGCTCGACAATGCCGGCGAGAAGACCCGCCCCGCGCGCCGCTGGGTCGTCGAACGCACGATCGCCTGGCTGCATCAACGGCCGCCAGGTCCGATGGACCAGGCCGGTGCTCGAGCAGTGGCTCGCGGAGCACCAGACCCGCCCGTAGCAGAACGGGCCCTAACCGGGTGCGGCCCACCACCCACGAGGCGAGTGCGTTCGTGAGCGGGGCTTGGATTCTCTCGCTTTCTCGGCGCCTCTCACGTCGCACCGTTCCGCTTGCGCGCCGGCCGGGGTGCCCGGTATGGCATGTAGCGCAGCATGAACTCGGCGAACCGCGGGACCGTGAAGTCGACGTGGCCGTAGTCCTCGGTGGCGTAGACGAGCCCCTTGTCGAGAAGCCTTTGGCGGATCATGGAAACGGCCGCCGTCTTCTTCCCAAGCACTGCCGCGACTGCTCCTGACCTGTAGGGACCTTCGCCGAGCTCGGCCATCGCCCGCATGTAGCGGCGCTCCTGATCGGTGGCGCGCTGGACGCGGACCTCGTAGATGCTCGAGTCGAGTGCAGTCTGGGCGGCGGGCATCGCGGCCTCGATGTGCGCCGCCGTGATCGGCGACCGTTCGGCGAGGTTCCAGGCATGCTTGCCCAGCTGCTGGATGTAAAACGGGTATCCCTCGGTCCATGAGAGCGCGAGCTCGACTGCGTCCTCGGCGTACTTGACTCCCTGCTGACGCGCCGGTTCCACGAGTGCCGCGCGCGCGTCGTCCGCTGGGAGGTTGGCGATCACCGGGAAGGTGAACAGCCGCTCGGCGTACGAGCGGGCCTCTCCCGTGAGCCGGGGTATCTGCGGGAGGCCCGCAGCAGCGAGCGTAATCGGCATGTTCTTCTGGGTGGCGCGGTGCAGAGCGCTGACGACCGCCCGGTACTCGACCTCGCCCACGAACTGGACCTCGTCGAGTAGGAACACGACGCCAGAGCCCTTGTTTGCTGCTGCACCGCCGAGCTGCAGGAAGAGCTGGGAAAGATCGCCGGTGATCATGCCCTCGTCGCCCTTCCGGAGGTCGACCGCCAGCTCAATCCCCTCGGGGCCGACGATCTTGATCGTGCCGAGATGCCCGAGCGCCTGGCGGATGGCGCCCGTCGCCCGTGCGCTCAGCTTGAGCCGCGCGAGTGCGGCTTGGGTGTCGCGCGCGATCTCGGCGACGAGGCCGCTGTCCGGCGTGAGCTCGTGGTAGTAGCTGAGGAAGCCCTCGGCCTCGGCCTGGTCCTCGAAGGTGTTGAGAAGGACGGTCTTGCCGACGCCACGCAGTCCGCGGATGATCATGCTCTGCTCGGTTGCGCCGCGCTTGAGTCGCCCAATGAGCACGCGGAACTGCTCCAGCTCGGCTGCTCGCCCGGCGAGCTCTGGAGGCCGCGAGCCGGCATTCGGGGTGTACGGGTTCGCGATCGGGTCCAAGCTCTACGTAGTTATACACGGGTATACCCGACCCCGTTATAAGTCGGTAGAAGTCGTGAGAACCTTCTGCGTGCGCGGTCAGAGTTGGCCCCGGCTGACGTCCGACTGGAGTCCAAAGCGCGAGACCGCCCGCTCCAGCGACTTCTGGTAGGGACCGCCATTGCTGGCGGCCCCCCGCGCAGATTCCAGCGTGCACCGGTAGCCGCGTTTTCCGCGGTTCGCAATGTCTACCTGTCCCGCTCGGGCCAGGGG
>JBOGXS010000078.1:0-8127 GCA_050693815.1 Thermoleophilaceae bacterium
CGACGGAGCCGGGTGCGGCGGGCGCCCCGCCGGGCGCGGCGGAGCCGGGCGCGGCGAGCTTCGCGTGCCGCTCGTGCACCACGCGCTCGGCGACCGCGCGCGACTCCGCATCCAACGCACCGGCAACGAGCACCCCATGGTCGCGCACCACGGCCAGCTTCTCCTCCGCGATGTCCCTCAGCCCGGGGCCGAGCCAGCGAGTGTGCTCGAGCCCGACCGAGGTCAGCACCTGCACCTTGGACGGAATCACGTTCGTGGCGTCGAAGCGGCCGCCGAGGCCGGCCTCGACCACCGCCACCTCCACCCCGCGGCGGGCCAGCTCGTGGTAGGCCGCGGCCGTGAGCGCCTCGAACTGGGTGACCCGGTCGTCCGGGTCGGCCGTCCGGTTGACCAGCTCCGCGGCCTCGGCCGCCCGGCCGACGGCGGCGGCGAAGTCCGCCTCCGGCACCGCCCGCTCCCCCACCTCTATGCGCTCGCGAAACGAGCCCAGGTGGGGCGAGGTGTAGCTGCCCGTGCGGAGGCCGTGCCGCTCGAGGATGGCGGCGCAGAAGCGCACCGTGGAGGACTTGCCGTTGGTACCCACCACGTGGATCGACGCGAAACGGCGCTGCGGCAGCCCGAGCACCGTCATCAGGCGGTGCATGCGGTCCAGCCCGAACCGCATGCCGAACAGCTCGAGCGAGAGGAGGTACTCCTCGGCCTGGCGGAAGGTCACCATCAGTCCCCGAGCCGCCGCAGCGCCTCGCGGTACTCCTCGAGCTTTCGCCGCTCCTCCTCGACCACCTGGGCCGGCGCGCGCTCCACGAACCTCTCGTTGGCCAGCTTGCGCTCGGCGCGCTCGATCTCCCCGCGCAGCTGCTCGCGCCGCGCGGCGATCCGCTTCTCGGCCTCGGCGGGGTCGAAGGCGTCGGAGGGCAGCACCTGCACGCCGCCGCCCGGGACCGGCACGGTCGCGAGCACGTCGCCGTTGCCCGAGGCATCGCCGACGAGCTCGAAACGCGCCAGGCGCGCCAGCTGATCTCGCACGCCGTCGTAGCCCTCGGCGGCGAGGCGCCCGCGCACCGGCGCCGACCCCCGCGCGCCCACCTCGTCGCGGTAGCGCCGCAGCCCCGTGACCGCCTCGATCAAGCGCCCCAGCTCGGCCTCGGCCGAGTCGTCGAGCCGAGACTCGTCGGCCTGGGGCCAGGCCGCGACGGCAAGCAGCCCGCGTGCTTCGGAGATGCCGCCCCCTGCGCACGCGGCCGAGCCGCGTGCTTCGGAGATGCCGCCCCCTGCGCACGCGGCCGAGCCGCGTGCGTCGGGCATCAGCGACCAGATCTCCTCGGTCACGAAGGGCATGACCGGGTGCAGCAGCTTCAGCGTCCGCTCGAGCGCCCACAGGAGCACCGCCGAGACCGCCTCGTTGTCCTCCTCGTAGAGGCGCGGCTTGGCGAGCTCGAGGTACCAGTCGCACAGCTCGGACCAGAACGCGCCGTACAGGTCGAGCGCAGCGTGGGAGAACCGAAAGCCGTCGTAGAGCTCGCTCACGCGGGCCGTCAGCCGCTCGAGCCGCGAGACGATCCAGCGGTCCTCGAGCTCGGTCGCGGCGGCCGGATCGGGCTCGACCTCGGACACCCGCAGCAGGATCAGCCGCGAGGCGTTCCAGAGCTTGTTGGCCAGGTCGCGGCCCTGCTGGACCTTGCCCTCGTTGAACCGGACGTCCTGGGCGGAGGACATCGCGAGCAGGCCGAAGCGCAGCGCGTCGCCGCCATGGCGCTCGATCAGGTCGAGCGGGTCGATCCCGGTGCCGAGCGACTTCGACATCCTGCGCCCGTCCGGCGCCTGGATGATCGAGTGGATGTTGACGTCGGTGAACGGGGTCCGGCCGGTGAACTCGATCCCGAGCATCACCATGCGCGCGACCCACAGGAAGATGATGTCGCGACCGGTCGAGAGGACGTCGGTCGGGTAGAAGGCGCGCAGCTCGGGCGTGTCGCTCGGCCAGCCCAGGGTGGCGAACGGCCAGAGGCCGGACGAGAACCACGTGTCGAGCACGTCGGCGTCGCGCTCCCAGCCCTCCCCCGCCGGCGGCTCCATGCCGACGTGGGTCTCCGCGCCCCGATACCAGACCGGCAGCTGGTGCCCCCACCAGAGCTGGCGCGAGATGCACCAGGGCCGGATGCTCTCCAGCCAGTCGAGGTAGACGTCGGTCCAGGGCCGCTCGGGATGGAAGCGGATCCGTCCGTCGCGCACCACCTCGATGGCCGGCTGGGCGAGCTGGTCCATGTCGCAGAACCACTGGAGCGAGATGAGCGGCTCCACGCGGCGCCCGGAGCGGTGCGAGTGGGGCACGTCGTGCTCGTACGGGCGGGTGCCCGACACGAGCTCCTCCTCGCGCAGCGCGGCCACCACCGCGGCGCGCGCCTCCTCGGCCTCCATGCCGCGGAAGCGCTCGGGCGCGGCGTCGGTCAGGCGGCCGTCCTCGCCGATCACGGTGACCTCCTCGAGCCCGTGACGGCGCCCGATCTCGAAGTCGGCCGGGTCGTGCCCCGGCGTGATCTTGAGCGCGCCCGTGCCGAACTCGGGGTCCACGTGCTCGTCGGCCACGATCGGCAGCCGCCGGCCCACCAGCGGCAGGATTGCCGCCTCCCCGATCAAGCGGGAATAGCGCTCGTCCTCCGCGTTCACCGCGATGCCGGTGTCGGCCAGCATCGTCTCCGGCCGCACGGTGGCCACGGTGATCGAGCCCGAGCCCGACTCGAGCGGGTAGTCGATCGAGTAGAGCGTGTCCTCGACCGTGCGCTGCTCGACCTCGAGGTCCGAGATCGCGGTGCGCAGGCCGGGGTCCCAGTTGACCATGTAGTTGTCGCGGTAGACGAGCCCCTTCTCGTACAGCCGCACGAAGACGTGTGTGACCGCGCGCACGTAGTCGTCGTCCATCGTGAAGCGCTCGTCGTCGTAGTCGAGCGAGGCGCCGAGGCGGCGGAACTGCTCGTTGATCGTGCCGCCGTGCACGCGACGCCACTCCCACACCCGCTCGGCGAAGGTCGCACGCCCGAGCTCCTCCTTGGTGGCGCCCTCCTCGGCCAGCGCCTTCTCGACCTGGCGCTGGGTGGCGATCCCCGCGTGGTCGGTGCCGAAGATCCACTTCGCGCGCCGGCCGCGCATGCGCGCCACGCGGATGCAGAGATCCTGGATCGAGCCGTTGAGCGCGTGGCCCATGTGAAGCGAGCCGGTCACGTTGGGGGGCGGCACGGCGATCGAGTAGTTCTCCGAGGCGTCGCCCAGCGGGTCGGGGTGGAAGACCCCCGCCTCGCGCCAGCGCTCGAACGCGCGCGACTCCACGTCGGCGGGCTCGTAGCGAGTGCGCTCCTCGAGCAGCTTGAGACGGTCGGCGGTCATCGGATCGTCAAGTCTGCCAGCCGCGCAAGCGCGATACTGGACGGTCGTCAGGGCGACCCCAGCCGGATGAACCAGCGCCCAACGCGCTCGCGGCCCTCCAGCTCGAAGACGTCCACGGCTATGAAGCTGAACCAGAGCGCCCCGAGGCCCCAGCCCGGCTCGTGCGGCACGGCCAGGACGAAGCGCTGCTCGCGGCGCAGGTAGAGGACGGCGCCGTCGTCGGTGACCTCGGTGATCGTGCCGGGCACGACCTCGGTCTCGTCGCCGCCCGGCATGCCCTTGATCCACACGCGCACCGAGCGCCCCGCGGGCGAGAAGCCCAGGGCGCTGCCCACGCGCTCGAGGAGGCGCAGCCGCACGCTGCGAGACTACTCACGCCGACTTCCGATTCGGCGGCGCTCAGGCCGACTCGGCGCGCTTCTGCTCCTCGCCCGGCTCCTCGGGCGCGGCCTCGGTGACCAGGGTGGGCTTCAGGCCCCTGTCGATCGTCTCCTTGGTCACCACGCACTTCTTCACGTCACGGCGCGAGGGCAGCTCGAACTGGACGTCGAGCAGGGTCTCCTCGAGGATCGAGCGCAGCCCGCGGGCGCCGGTCTCGCGCTCCAGGGCGCGGTTGGCGACGGCCTCCAGCGAGTCGTCGGCGAACACCAGCTCGATCCCGTCGAACTGGAAGAAGCGCTGGAACTGCTTGACGAGCGCGTTGCGCGGCTCGGTGAGGATCGTGACCAGGTCGTCGCGCGTGAGCTGGTGGATCACCGTGGCCACGGGCAGCCGGCCGATGAACTCGGGGATCAGGCCGTAGTCGACCAGGTCCTCGGGCAGCACCTTCTCGAACAGGTCGCCGGTGTCCTTGTTGTGCTTGGACGAGACCGTGGCCCCGAAGCCCACTCCCTTGTGGCCGATCCGCCGCTCGACCACGCGGTCGAGGTCGGCGAACGCCCCGCCGCAGATGAACAGGATGTTCGTGGTGTCGATCGTCAGGAACTCCTGGTGCGGGTGCTTTCGCCCGCCCTGCGGCGGCACGCTCGCCACCGTCCCCTCCAGGATCTTGAGGAGCGCCTGCTGGACGCCCTCGCCCGACACGTCGCGCGTGATCGACGGGTTGTCCGCCTTGCGCGCGATCTTGTCGACCTCGTCGATGTAGATGATCCCGGTCTCCGCCTTCTTCACGTCGAAGTCGGCCGCCTGGATCAGCTTGAGGAGGATGTTCTCCACGTCCTCGCCCACGTAGCCGGCCTCGGTCAGCGCCGTGGCGTCGGCGATGGCGAATGGGACGTTGAGGATCTTGGCCAGCGTCTGGGCCAGCAGCGTCTTGCCGCAGCCCGTCGGGCCGAGCAGCAGGATGTTGGACTTCTGCAGCTCGAGGTCCTGCTCGCCCTCCGACTGCATCATCTGCACGCGCTTGTAGTGGTTGTAGACGGCCACCGACAGCGTGCGCTTGGCGGGCTCCTGCCCCACCACGTACTCCTGGAGGACCGAGTAGATCTCCTTCGGCTTCGGCAGGTTCTCGAGGTCGAAGGTGGGGGCGCCGGTGAGCTCCTCGTCGATGATCTCGTTGCAGAGATCGATGCACTCGTCGCAGATGTAGACGCCGGGGCCGGCGATCAGCTTCTTCACCTGCCGCTGCGACTTCCCGCAGAAGCTGCAGAGGAGTTGCTCGTTGGAGTCCGTCGGTCGGGCCACGCTCTAGTTCTCCCTCAGCTGGACGAGGGTACCGCAGAAATACTCCCCCGAACGCCGGGTCCCTTCTCGTGGAAGTCAGTGCTGGGAGATAACGCGGTCGATGAGCTTGTACTCCTGCGCCTCTTCCGCGCTCATGAAGTAGTCGCGCTCGGTGTCGCGCGCCACCTTCTCGATGTCCTGGCCGGTGTGCTTGGCGAGGATCTCGTCGAGCCGGCGGCGCACGTCGATGATCTCCTTGGCGTGGATCTCGATGTCGGTGGCCTGGCCCTGGAAGGCGGAGCTGACCTGGTGGATCAGGATCTTGGCGTTGGGAAGCGCCATGCGCTTGCCCTCGGCGCCGCCTGACAGCAGCAGCGCGCCCATCGACATCGCGATCCCGACGCAGATCGTCTGCACGTCGGGCTTGATGAACTGGATCGTGTCGTAGATCGCGAGGCCCGCGTAGACCGAGCCGCCGGGAGAGTTGATGTAGAGCGAGACGTCCTTGTCCGGGTCCTCCGACTCGAGGTGGAGGAGCTGGGCGACGATCAGGTTGGCGATCTCGTCCGTGACCGGGGTGCCGAGGAAGACGATTCGCTCGTTGAGGAGGCGCGAGTAGATGTCGAAGGCGCGCTCCCCGCGGGAGGTCTGCTCGACGACCATCGGAACTAGAGGACTCATGGGCGCGCCAGTCTAGCGGGGGCCGAGCTCAGGACCCGGGCGTCCAGAGCTCACTCGGGCGCTCGGCGGCTTCCTTCTCCGGCGTCCAGAGCTTCTCGCGCGCGGCCGCCTGCTCGACCGGGATCGGCCTCGCGGTCTCCACCAGCAGGTCGACCGCCTTGCGCATCGCGATGTCCTCGCGCAGCGCCTCCTCGGCGCCCTGCTGGCGGGCCCGCTTGAGCGCGCGCTTGACCTGCTTGTCGCTGGCGTCCGGGCCGGCCGCCTCGCGCATCGCCTCGGTCACCTCCGCGTCGGAGGCCTCGATGCCCTCGGCCTCCACGATCGCGGCCAGCACGGCCTCGCGCTCGAGCGCGAGCTCGGCGTCGGGCTCGGCATCCGTGACGAGCTGCTCCTCGTCCTTGCCGGACATCTCCAGGTAGCGGCGCGGGTCCACGCCCTGGGCGGCCAGCCGCCGCGCCGTGCGGTGCCACATCTCGTGCGCCTTGGCGTGTACCAGCTCGTGTGGGATGTCGACCCGGGCCGCGGCCACAGCGGCGTCCACCGCGGCCCCGCGGAACTCGCCCTCGATGGCGCGCTCCTCGGCCTCGCCGATGCGCTGCTCGATCTCGACGCGCAGCTCGTCGAGCGAGTCGTAGCCGCCGGCCTCGACCGCGAAGTCGTCGTCGAGCTCGGGCAGCCGCTTCTCCTTGACCTCCCTGACCTCCACCGCGAAGACCGCGTCCCGGCCGGCCAGCTGCTCGGCCGGGTAGTCGTCCGGGAAGGTGACCCTCACCGCACGCTCGTCGCCGGCCGCGGCCCCCTCGACCTGCTCCTCGAAGCCGGGGATCAGCCGGCCCGACCCGAGCTCGACCAGCTGCCCGCGCGCCTCGCCGCCCTCGAACGACTCACCGTCGACGGTGCCGGCGAAGTCGATCACCGCGAAGTCGCCCCGCCCGGCCGGCCGCTCGACCGTGTCGAGCGACGCTAGCGACTCGCGCAGCCGCTCGAGCTCGGCCTGGATCTCGTCGGGGCTCACGGAGGGCTCGCGGCGGCCCACCTCGAGGCCCTTGTACTCGCCGAGCCGAGCCGGGGGCACGATCCCGATCTCGATCGTGAACGAGAGCGGCGCACCCCTCTCCGGGAGGTCCTCGAGGCCGAGCTCGGGATCGCCGACCGTGGCGATGCCGGCGTCCTGCACGGCCTTCTCGTACCAGCCGGGCAGCCCGCGCCGCACGGCCTCGTCCATCACGGCCTCGCGCCCGACCTGGCGCAGCACCACCTCGGCCGGCACCTTGCCGGCGCGGAAGCCGGGCACGCGCATCTCGCGACCCAGCTCGGCGGCGGCGCTGCGCAGCTCGCGCTCGAGCGCGTCGCTCGGCACCTCGACCTCCACGCGGACGCGCGAGTCTCCGAGCTCGGTGGTCCTGGTCCTGACGGCGTCGGGCATCCCGCCGCTGACGATACCTTGCACGTCCGTGGTCCCGACCGAAAGCACGGTCGCGGCTCGGCGAGCGAGAACCGAGCATGGCGGTGCCCGAGGGCACAGCCAATGCAGCGCATTGGCGAGCACCGCGGGGGCCGCCAGGCGAAGGTTCGCAGCCGCCGAACGCGACCGTGCTTGAGGAAGGGACCACAAAGTGAGGCCGACCGAGCGTCTCGTACACCCGAGCTTCCGGGAGGGTGCACTCGCCGCGTGGCTCGTGACCGGCCCGCTCGGTCACCTGTGGAGCGCGCTGGCCGACCTCGCGGTGGTGTGGACGCGCTACCTCGCGGCGCGCGCCGCTCAGCGCATGCTCGCGGGCGCCGGCAGGCGCTCCAGGCGGCGGCGGTAGGTCCTCATCGCGAAGGTGGGGAAGTCGGCGTGGGTCTGGCCGCGCAGCCGCGCCACCCGCTCGCGGTGGAAGGGGCTCGCGCGGTTCTCGTTGTGGCCGATCACGTTGCGGGTGCGGATCCGGTGGCGCCCCTGAAGCATCCGCGTGAGGCGCAGCGAGGCGGCCATCTGGCGGCGGTTGCCGAGCACCTGGGCGTCGCTGCGCCCGACGTGCTCGATCCCGATCGCCGTCCAGTTCAGCCCGACCGTGTGGCGGCACATGATGCGCGTCGGGACGAGCCGGTAGATCGTGCCGTCGCGGTCGATCACGTAGTGGGCGCAGACGCCGGGCAACTCGCCCAGCTCGGGGTCGGGCCGGTTGGGCGCGAAGGCGTTGTAGACGGGCGGGAAGCTGTCCGTGACCGTGTAGTGCTGGACGATCGCCTTCGGGTCGCGCAGGCGATGGTCGTCGATCCCGTAGTGGCGGCGGGCGTAGGCGCGCATGTCCGCTCGCCGCTCCACTCCGTACGGGATCGGCCTGCGGACCACGCGCGGCGGGGCGATCGCGCGGGCGAGCGCGATCACGGCGCGGGCGTGGCGGGTCGCCCCGGCGC
>JBOGXS010000079.1:0-4661 GCA_050693815.1 Thermoleophilaceae bacterium
GGGCGGCCGCGGGCAGGCCCGGCTCCGGCAGCCGCACCTCCTCGAGCGCGACGGGGCCGCGCCGTGCCTCCGGATCGACGCCGAGCTCGTCGCGCAGCAGGTCCAGCGCCGGCTCGGGGAGCGAGACGGCGTGGCCGTCCTCGCCCCAGCCCCACCACCTCATGGCTCCTCGCCGCCCCCGAACACGGCCTCCAGCCCGGCCAGCGCGCCCTGCACCTGGCGCACCCCCGCGGCCCGGAACTGGATCGGTGCGAAGCGCGCCCACCCGCGCGGCGTCTGGTCGAGGGCGATCGTCACCCGGGTCTGCCCGTCCTCGGCCTCCAGCGCGATCTCGGTGGCCGCCGCGGCCAGGATCCGCTCGAAGGGCGACTCCTCCACCTCCTGGCGCCAGCGCAGGCGGCGCCCGTCCTCGGCCTCCACGCGCGTGTAGTCGGCGCGCACGGACTTGCCCCCCTTGGGCGAGCTCAGCACGGTGGTCCAGGTCTCGGGCGCGGCCTCCTCCACGCGCGTGACCCCGGGCCACCAGCGCGGCAGGTGCGCGGGGTCGCTCACGAGGCGCCAGACCTCCTCCGGCGCGGCCGGCACGACCGTCTCGCGCCTTACGATCAAGTCATGTCAACCGGGGGCTCACGCCCCCGGACCCCCCGCGGGCGCACGGCCGGTCGCTTTCGTACGTGACGAGCGAGTGGACGTCGTAGCCGGCCAGCCGCTCGCGCCCGTTCAGGAAGCCGAGCTCGATCACGAACGCGCATCCTGGCACGACCGCGCCGGCCTGCTCCACCAGGTCGCACAGCGCCCGCGCGGTGCCACCCGTGGCTGGTACTCCACGACACCTCGCGCGGCAGCTTGCCCGGGGAAGTCCGGCACCCGGCCGATGTGCCGGTCGAGGCCGATGTGCCGGTCGAGGTCCAGCGTCAGCGCGCGAGCTTGCGCAGGTCGCGGACCAGCAGCAGGTGCTTGAGGTGCGACGCGATCGCGGCCAGGTTCTCGAGCGCCTCCACCGCCTCCTTGCGCCGCTCCGGGTTGCGCGACCGCAGGGCCGGCGCCAGGATCTGCTCGAGCAGGGCGGCCTCGCGGTCCGCCGAGGTCCGGAACACGCGCAGGTTGCGTCCGCCGACGCCGAAGCGCTTCAGCTCGGTCACGGCGCGCACGATCTCGCGCTCGGTGTCGTCGTAGAACAGCTCGCCGTCGCGCCGCTCGGCCTTGATCACGCCGTAGTCCTCGAGCTCCTTCACGAGGCCCGCGTCCGCGCCGGTGTCCTCCAGCACCTCCTCGAGGCGGTAGAGCGAGCCGGGTCCGCGGAGGGCGAACGTGGCGCGGCGGGCCGGGCGCGGCTCGGGCGCCGCCGACTTGGGCGCGTCGGAGTCGGCGCGCCCCGCGGCCAGCTCCTGGCGGATCACCCGCAGCGGGAGGAACTCGTCGCGCTGGAGGCGCAGGATGGTGCGCAGCCGGTCCACGTCGGCCGGCCCGTACAGCCGGTACCCGCCCGGCGTGCGGCGCGGGGCCAGCAGCTTCTGGTCCTCCAGGTAGCGCACCTTGGAGATCGAGATGTCGGGGAACTCCCGCTCGAGCTGCTTGACCACGGCCCCGATCGTGAGCGCCTTCTCCTTGCGCGGCGGCGGCCCACCGGCGACCTCGGTGCTCATCGCTCGTCCAGGTAGGTCAGCTTGTACTTGCCGACCTGGAGCTCGTCGCCGTTCTGGAGCTGGTGCGACTCGATTCGGCGCCGGTTCACGTAGGTGCCGTTGAGCGAGCCGAGATCGTCGATGAAGAGCCCGTCGCGCCGCCGTACGATGAGGGCGTGGTTGCGGGAGACGGTCACGTCGTCGAGGAAGATCTCCGCCTCCGGGCTGCGGCCGATCGTCATGCGCTCCCCGGTCAGGGTGAACGCCTCGCCCGAGCGGCCCCCGCCCGAGCGGATCACGATCGTGGCGCCCTCGTGGGTGACCTGGTCGAGGTCGACGGCGCGCAGCTCGCCGGTCTCGTCGACCTGGTAGACCTCGGTGGTGTCGCCGGCCTTGCCCGTCTCGGCCTCGCCGAGGAAGGCGCCGCACTTCTGGCAGTAGTTGGCGCCCTCCGCGTTGGCGAATCCACACTCGGGGCAGTGCATCGGACTAGTCCGGGTCGCGGTCGTCGGGGATGCCCTTGCCGGCCAGGATGTCGGTCAGCTGCTGGACGTCGTCTCCGCTGATGACGGACTCTCCTTCCTCGTGCTTCTTGCGCAGGCGGTTCACGAGCTCGGCGCGCAGGATGTCGATCTTGCCGTGCAGGATCCGGCGGCGGTACGAGACCTCCTGCTCCTCCACCGTGAGCTGCTGGATCAGGTCCTTCAGCTCCTGGTCGGAGAGGGCGCCCAGGTCGGGGAATGTGTCCAAAGCGATCCTTTTCTCGAGTGAGACGAGTGCGCGACTATAGCGATGCTCAAGTAGAGGTTGAGCCTTCGCGAAGGGCGCGCCATCCATCTTGCAGGTAGAGCACCGTGGCCGCAAGGGTCAGGACGATCCCGAGGAGCAGGAGCGCGTCGGACAGCCAGGTCTCCACGATCATCGTGAGGCCAAGCGCGCCCATCACCGGCCAGACCGCCCAGCGGCCGAGCATGTTGACCCGCAGGTCCATGCCGCGGCGCAGCGCGATCTGGGTGAGCAGCAGCATGAAGGCCTCGCGCGCCGCCAGCACGAGCAGCGCCCAGCGCGGCAGCAGCTCGAACTCCCAGGCCACGATCGCCCCGCAGATCACGAGCAGGCGGTCGGTGAGCGGGTCGAGCAGCGCCCCCAGCCGGCTGTACTGGCCGGTCAGGCGCGCCGCCATGCCGTCCAGCTGGTCGCTCCACGCGATCACCGCGAACAGGATCGTGGCGGCGGTGTCGCGCCCGTCGCCCGAGCCGAGCCCGAGCACGAGGAACACCGGCAGCAGGCCGAGCCGGACGAAGCCGATCGCGTTCGGGATCGTCCAGGGGTGGAGAGCCTGGCCGCGCAACGTCTGAGGTGGAGGGCCCCCGGAGCGGTCGAGCCCCACGATGCGGCGGAACCCGAGGGTCCGGCGCCCGTCCTCCGGCGTCAGGGGAGGCTTCGCCAAAGCTCCGCCGCCGCCGCGGCGGCGCCCTCCAGCGGCAGCGAGCTCCTCTCCTGGCCGCGCCGGACCTGCACCTCCACCTCGCCCGCCTCCACCCCGCGCCTGCCGATCGTGAGGCGCAGCGGGCAGCCGAGCAGCTCGGCGTCGGCGAACTTCTCGCCCGCGCTGCTCTCGCGGTCGTCGTACAGCACGTCGAGGCCGTGGTCGCGCAGCTCCCCGTAGAGGCGGTCGGCCACCTCGCGCGGCTCCTCCCCCTCCTTGCCCAGCGTGACGAGCTCCACGTCGAACGGCGCCAGGGAGCGCGGCCAGGAGATGCCCTGCTCGTCGGCGAACTGCTCGATCGCCGCCGCCACCAGGCGGGCCGGGCCGATCCCGTAGGAGCCCATCCAGATCGGCTGCTCGCGCCCCTCCTCGTCGAGGTAGCGGGCGCCGAGCGGCTCCGAGTAGCGGGTGCCGAGCTTGAAGATGTTGCCCACCTCGATCGCCGGCTCGACGCGGATCGTGCCGCCCTCCGGGCAGCGGTCGCCCGGCTCCACCCGCCGGACGTCGGCCCAGGCCGGCTCGAAGTCGCGCCCCGGCTCGACGCCGCGCAGGTGCCGGTCGGGCTCGTTGGCGCCCGCCACCAGCCCCCGCAGGCCGCGCAGCGCCTCGTCGGACAGCACATCGACGCGGGCGCCCACCGGCCCGATGTAGCCGGGCTCGGCGCCGAACGCGTCGCGCACCTCGGCCGCCTCCGCGGGGCGCGCCGCGGCGCCCAGGGCGTTCTGCAGCTTGATCTCGTTGAGCCGATGGTCGCCGCGCACGAGCACGAGCAGCGGGCCGCGCCCGTCCACGAGCACGGGAAACGCCTTGATCAGCGCGGCAGCCGGCACGCCGAGCATGCCCGAGACCGCCTCGATGGTGGCCGCTCCGGGCGTGTCGACGGCCTCGGGGGAGTCGAGCGGCTCCGGCAGGCCGTCCACCGGTAGCGGCGTGCCGGTCGCGATCTCCACGTTGGCCGCATAGCCGGCGTCGGAGAGCGCCACGTCGTTCTCGCCGGCCGGGCAGGGCGCCATGTACTCGTGCGCGCCCAGCCCGCCCATCATCCCCACGTCCGACTCCACGCGATACCACTCGAGGCCGCAGCGGTCGAAGATGCGGTCGTACGCGCCGGCGTGGAGGGCGTAGGAGCGGTCGAGGCCCTCGGCGTCGCGGTCGAAGCTGTACGAGTCCTTCATGATGAACTCGCGCGTGCGCAGCACCCCGGCGCGCGGGCGCGGCTCGTCGCGCTCCTTGGTCTGGAAGTGGTAGAGCAGCTTCGGCAGGTCGCGGTAGGAGCGGATCTCGCGCGACACGTGGAAGGTGACGTTCTCCTCGTGGGTCATGGCCAGCACGAGGTCGGCGCCGCGGCGGTCCTGGAGCTTGAACAGCTCGTCGATGTCGTAGCGCCCGCTGCGGCGCCACAGCTCGGCGGGCTGGATCACCGGCATCAGCATCTCCCCCGCGCCGATCCCGTCGAGCTGCTCGCGCACGATCTGCTCCGCCTTGCGATGGGCGCGCCAGCCGGCGGGCAGCCAGGTCCAGATGCCGGCGCCGAGCTGGCGGGCGAG
>JBOGXS010000080.1:0-4321 GCA_050693815.1 Thermoleophilaceae bacterium
GCCGCCGCAACGCGCGCCGCTGCCAGCACCGCGTAGGAGGGGGCCACGGCGGCGAGTGCGTTGGCGAGCGTGAAACAGAGCATCGCCCACACCAGCAGCCGCCGGCGCGGGATGCGCGCCGACGCCGCGTTGACGAGCGGCGAGCCGACGGCGTAGGCGATCGCGAACACGGTCACCAACTGGCCTGCCGCTCCCACCGAGACGTCGAGGTCGGCAGCGACCTGGGGCAGGATGCCTGCGATCACATAGCCGTCGGTGCCGATCGCGAAGGTGCCGAGGGCGAGCAGGATAAGGGGGAGTCGGTCGAGCACAAGATTCGATGTTCGACGAACGTCGATCAACATAGCAAGCAGCCATACTCGGAAGCTGTGCGACAGCCCTCACGACATCCCGACGTCGCGGAGCTCGACCTGCTCGCCGTCCTGCACGCGCTCAGCGACCCGGTGCGCATGCATGTCGTCCGGACGCTGGCCGAGGGCGGCGAGCACAGCTGGGGCGAGCTTCAGGTGCCAGTGGCCAAGTCGACCCTCAGCCACCACCTCAAGGTGCTGCGCGCCGCCGGTGTTACCCGCACCCGCAACGAGGGCCAGCGCTGCTTCGTCGACCTGCGCGCCGACGACCTCGAAGCCCGCTTCCCCGGGGTACTCGCGAGCGTGCTCGCCGCCGCGAACTGGCCCGGCGTGCCCGGAGCGACGCCCGTGCGCCGGAGCCGGGCGCAGCGCGCGTGAGCGCGACGGCCTGCGAGAGGACCCGAACCGCGTCGCGGCCGTGCCCGAGCCCGTGGGTGCAGGGTGGGCTCCGGTCATTGCGGGTCAGGGCACGCGTTGCTTGACATTACGTCTAGGCTGGACGGAATGGCTAAGGAATCTGCGGCGGTGGGCGCTGAGCTTCAGGCGCCCGATTGGCTTCGGCCGCTGGAGTCGACTTGCGCGGCGGCTGCCGCGCTGCTGCATCCGCACGCCGAGGTCGTCGCCCACGACATCGATCACGACGTGATCGTCGCGATCTGGAACGGCTTCTCGGGCCGCTCGGTCGGTGACCCCTCGCTGCTTGACGAGCTGCCCGAGCCAGTCGAGGGTTCGCTGGTCCTGGGCCCTTACGCGAAGGTCCTCCCCGACGGACGCCAGTTGACGTCGGTGAGCGCGGTGATCCTCGGCGACGAGGAGCCCGTCGGTTTCATCTGCGTGAACCTCGACCGCTCGCCGCTCGATGGGGTGATCGAGCTGCTGGGGCGTTTCGCCGCCCCCGTGACGTCGCGACCGGCCGGGCTGTTCGCGCGCGACTGGCGTGAGCAGATCGCTCTCGTCGTCGACGAGGAGTGCCGTTCACGAGGCCTGGACCGAGACCGCTTCACGCGAGCCGAGCGGCTCGAGCTGGTTCGCAGGCTCGATGAGGAGGGTCTCTTCGCCACCCGCCACGCGGCCGAGCACGCCGCGCGGTCGCTGGGGGTGTCCCGGGCCTCCGTCTACGCACTGTTGAGGGAGGTGCGCGGATGAGCGGCGGCTTGGACCTGCCTGACTTTCGCCTCGAGGTGCACTTCAGGCGCTGGGAGTTCGCCGCGTCCCACAACCTCACCGCGTCCGACGCGCAGACCCTGACCGTTGGGGAGTTGCTGGCGCTTGACGGTGATCGCGAGCGCCAGCGCTTCGAGGGATTGCCGTTGACCTACACACCGACCTGGGGAGGCGACGAGCTGCGCGAGGCGGTCGCCGGCACCTACGAGCAGATCGAGCCCGAGCACGTGCTGTGCTTCGCTGGTGCCGAGGAGGCGATGTTCTGGGCGATGCAGGAGCTCGTCGCTCCGGGAGAGCACGCCGTGATCACGGTCCCGAACTATCAATCGATGGAGTCCGTTCCCTTGGCGGCGGGCGTCGAGGTCGATGGAGTCCTGCTCGACGAAGCCGCCGACTGGCGACTCCATCTCGATCGCCTCGAGGCGCTGCTGCGACCGACCACCCGGCTCGTCGCCGTCAACTTCCCCAACAACCCGACCGGCGCCGTTCCGGATCAGCAGACGTTCGCTCAGCTCGCGGCGCTATGCGAGGAGCACAGCATTCGACTGCTGAACGACGAGGTCTACCGCGGGCTGGAGCTCGACCAGAGCCGCACCCTGCCGCAGGCCGCCGACCTCTCCCCGACTGCGATCTCGATGAACGTGATGTCGAAGGCCTACGGACTGCCCGGGCTGCGCGTCGGCTGGCTGGCCTGCCGGGACCGCACGCTGCTCGAGCGCCTCGAGCGCCGCAAGCACTATACGTCGATCTGCAACGCCGGCCCGAGCGAGCTGCTCGCCACCGTCGCGCTGCGCAACGGTGAGCGAGTCCGGGCGCGAAACCGCGCGATCATAGCCGAGAACCTGTCCCGGTTCACCGCCTTGTTTGCCTCGTGGGACGAGCTCTTCGACTGGCAGCCGCCGCAGGGGGGCTGCGTCTCCTTTCCGCGCTACCTTGGTCCGGACGGCGTCGAGGCGTTCTGCCGCGACGCCGTGGAGCAGGCCGGCGTCTTGCTGCTGCCCGCCTCGATCTACGCTTCCGAGCTCGCTCCCGTGCCAGCGGACCGCTTCCGCGTCGGGATCGGTCGCCGCGGAGCCGAGCCCGCACTGGCAGCGCTCGACGGGTTCCTGCGCGACCGGTGAGGCCGATCGCGCTCATGGTCGGCGGCCATCGCTAGCTCCATGGGGCGCCGATTCCGCCAGGTCGACGTCTTCACGACAACGCCCTACGCCGGCAACCCGGTTGCCGTCGTGCTCGACGCAGACGGCCTCACCACAGAGGAGATGCACCGCTTCACGCGCTGGACGAACCTGTCCGAGGCGACCTTCGTTCTACCTGCCGAGGAACCGAGCGCGGATTATCGAGTCCGGATCTTCACTGGCGCCTCCGAAACCGCGGCGCGCAGCACGTCGGCCTTCGAGCTGCCCTTCGCGGGCCATCCCACCCTCGGAACGTGCCACGCCTGGCTGGAGACCTCCGGGACGCCAAAGGAGGGGGATGTGATCGTGCAAGAATGCGGCTCCGGCCTGGTCCCGGTGCGCCGGACGGCAGACGGGCTCGCGTTCGCCGCTCCTCCACTCGTCCGTGCTGGGGCCGTGGACGATCCACTGCTGCAACACATCGCGTCGGTGCTGCGTATCGACCGCGCTGAGATCGTGGATGCCGCCTGGGCAGACAACGGGCCGGGTTGGGTGGCCGTTCTGCTTGCGAGCGCCAACGCCGTTCTTGCCCTTGAGCCTGGGTTCGTGGACCTCGACCTGGGTGTGGTGGGGCCGTACCCGGAGGGCTCGCCTCAGGCGTTCGAGGTGCGGGCATTCTTTCCGAGGAACCGTTCCACCGTCGAGGATCCGGTGACCGGCAGCCTGAATGCGTCACTCGCGCAGTGGCTGCTCGCAACCGGCCGCGCGGCCGCCCCGTACGTCGCCAGCCAAGGAACCGCGCTTGGGCGTTCCGGCCGCGTTCACGTCTCTTGTGACACCGGCGGCACGATCTGGGTCGGCGGCGGAACGGTGACGTGTGTCAGTGGAGAGGTTGAGCTGTAGTCACGCGAGAGAAGTTGCCACGGCGACCTCCTTGAGCAACCCAGACTATTGGAGGTACCTCCCGAGGTGGGCGGCGGCGCGGTCGGCGGCGTCGGCGACGGTGGAGGGCTGGTCGTAGAAGTCGAATTGTGTGCCCGCTGTCCAGGCGATCGCCTTGTCGGCGCCGAGGGCGGCGTGGAAGCGGCGCGCGCCGTCGGGGATGGCGCCGTCCTCGCTGTGCACGATCAGCGTGGGTGTGCGCAGGCGGGAGGCGAGCGCGATGGCGTCGAAGGCCAGCCATTCGGGCCAGGCCATGACCGCGAAGCGGTTGGGCCAGGCGTCGATCGCGCCGCGCTCGGGGTTCTCGTAGAAGTCGACCGCCATCGGCATCGCGGCGGAGGGGTCGGTGGCGCTCTGGGCGGGCACGTAGTCGACGGCCCGGGTCTGCTGGTAGCGCTCGCGGGCGGCGCGGCCGGCCTCGATCCGCTCGGCGACGCCCTGCTCGCCGCCGTACATCTCGCGCACGAGTGCGGCGTCGTGCAGCCAGGGGGCGATCAGCGCCAGCGCGCGGACGCGTCCGTCGTCGATCGCGTTGAGCGCGGTGTAGCCGGCGCTGGCGCAGACCCCGAGCGCGCCGACCCGGCGGGGGTCGATCCGCGTGTGCTCGGCGAGGAAGCCGACCGCGTGGTGGATGTCGCGCGCCTTCTGTGAGGGCGACTCGACGTCGCCGGGCAGGTCGGCCGCCCACAGCACGCCGGCCGCGCCGGCGGCCCGCTCCGCTTTAGCCGGCGTGCGAGCGGTCAGCAC